>CAMCUO010000057.1 GCA_945879015.1 Chitinophaga pinensis
TCAATTTTCCAATCTTTCAATTTTCCAATCTTTCAATTTTCCAATCTTTCAATTTTCCAATCTTTCAATTTTCCAATCTTTCAATTTTCCAATCTTTCAATTTTCCAATCTTTCAATTATTAAATCTCTTTCGCCAACTCAATCGCTTTCTTCAAAGCAGCTAGCTTATTGTTAACTTCATTCAATTCACTTTGTTCATTTGAAGATTCAAACACTCCTGCTCCCACTTGATAAAAAAGCTTGTTATTCTTACTCAAAAAGGAACGAATCATTATTGCGCTAATAAATGTAACATCAAATCCCAAAAATCCAATACATATTCCGTAAAAACTTCTATTTCCTTTTTCATAAGTATCAATTAGTTGCATCGCTTTATGTTTCGGTGCTTGATATTATATAATAAAAAAACGCCTGTTCAAATAGAGAACAGGCGTTATTAAAATATCTTAATATTAAATAATAGCTTATACCGTCCTCAAAGAGTAAGACCACCACATGTTATTAAATAATTTTTTTTTCATTTATCCTACTAATATAAGGCTGTGTAGGATTAAAAAGCCAATTTATTTTTAAAAAAGATTATTTCTCCTAATTTATCCGAGTGCTAACATTCAATATATCCCGCCCATTCGGCTATGCTCAGGGTGACAACACGGGATGACGCTTCGCAAGGAATGATTTTCAATACGGATCATTTCCGGGAGATTAAGTTCTCCAGAATAGCCGTTGTACTCTGCCAATTAAAGCCATTTAGAACAAACTGATATCCATTCATACCTATTTGTTTAGCCTTTGTTTCATTCTGCAATAGATCAATAATATGTCGGGCATATTGCTCAGGGTTATCAGCCACCAATATTTGTTCGTTGGGTTTCGCTCCTAGTGCATTGTTAGCTAATGACGATGTAATACATGGCAACTGCATAGCCATAGCTTCTAGTAATTTGTTTTGTAATCCTATGCTTATTTGCATGGGTGCGACCAACATTTTTGATTTTGCGAAATTCATTCGAATATCGTCCACCCAACCTGTTACAATTACTTTATCAGATGCTAAATCTAAAACGACCTTGCTAGGAGACGCTCCGGAAATCAATAAACGTGTATTTGGAAATTTATGCCATACATAAGGCATTACTTTTTCTACCAGATATTCTACACTTTCAATATTCGGAGGATAGTTCATGTTTCCGTTAAACAATAAATCGAATTCTTTTTTGTGAACTATTGGTTTGAAATAAGATGTATCCACACCATTTGGAACAACAACAATATTTTGTTTTTGTGGATGAGGAATGAAATTCTTGTCTTGCTCCGAAATAATCGTTTTAGTTGTAAAATAAGCAAACACTTTGTTTTCGTATCTTTTCAATCTTCTATACTCCATCGCTAAAAATGGTTTCATATAAAATGGCTCTGTAGATTTTCTTCTTTCCATTCCTTTTGAAAACACATCCATATAATCCAGGGTTTTTGGAATCTGCGGATATTTTTTAATATACTCAGCTGTACGGATAAGTTGACAATAGATATGATCGGGTTTATGTTTAGCAATTAATTCATCTACCTTTTTTTGTGCTTTGTCAAAATAAAAATAGCCTACTTGTAAAGGTTTTCCATTAAAAAAAGCACGAACCAGATTAAAGAAGATGGTAAATTTTGAAAATTTGACAATTGAAATAGCAACACAGTATTTTTTCAATTCCGTCATTGCTTTCTCATCAAGCTTTGTATCGTTCAAAGCAAACAATACAATCTGATGTTTTCTAGAAAGTTCTTTTATCTGATTGAAAGCACGAAGTTTATCCCCTTTTTCAAGAGGATAGGGTACACGCGATAAGAGAACAAACAATTTCATTATTTAATCAAATTTTTATAAAATTCAGATAATTTATTACAAATAAGTTGATTATTATATTTCGTTTCCACTAATAATCTCGCATTCTTTCCAAGCATCTCAGCAAATGTGACATCATTTATGCACTTATCAACTGCATCTATAAATTCATTTGGTGAATCTGCAATTAAAATATTTTTTTTGTTTTCATACTCAATCCCTTCTGCTCCAATTGAAGTTGAAAGAATTGTTTTGCCTAAAGCCATTCCTTCAATTATTTTTACACGCATTCCTCCACCAGAGGAAAGAGGAATAATCATAATCGACTTAGAACTAATATAACAATGCGCATCTGCAACTTCTCCATCCACAACAACATTAGGTTGATTGAAGTTGGATGTAATATTTTTTCCTGCTAAATATAATTTTAAAGAAGGATGCAAACCAAGCAATTTATTCCAAGCATTGTTCAAAAACCAATTTACTCCATCTATATTTGGCTGCCAGTCCATTGCGCCAATATGAAACACAGAAGATTTTTCTAAATTTGAATTATTTATTTTATATTTTTCTAAATCAATTCCGAACGGAATATGAATTAGAGGAATATTGCATCCTGCATTTTTAAAAACAGCCACATCTAATTCAGTGATACAAGCAATCGCATCATATTTATTCAACAGATTCAATTCATACTTCTTTAATCGCTTAGCTAGCAAATTAAAATACATTTTCTTAAAAGAACTAGTTGCTTCAGATGCTAATCGTTCCCAAATCAAGTACTCAACATTGTGAGAGCGCAGTACAATTTTTGCTTTTGAATGTTTTCGTATACCATTTAAATAAGGTGTAACCCATAACGATTCCAATTGAACGACATCATATTCTTCCGATTTTAATTTTTCAATCAATACTTTTTCAAAAGCTTCAGAATAAAAACGAATTACATTATACGATTTACTACTAAACAAATTAAGAACAGCAGCAAATGGTTTTACAGAAGTGTCAATAAAAACGGATTGATAAGCAGTTTTTATTTTATAGTCAACATCAATTGCATCCTCTTGCAAAAAATGCTTAGGAGTACTAATAGCTAGCACATGAACCAGATTTCCCTGATCCATTAATCCCTGAGTTAGAATATTCATTGCAATACCTCCTCCATCTTTAGGCGAAAAAGGAATTTTACTGCAAATCTGTAATATTTTCATATTCAAAATTCGTTTCCGTTTATAAAACACTTCGACTCCGCTCAGTGTGACAACTCTATAGTCCGTCTGAGCGAAGTCGAAGACTTTCAATAGTCAAAAATGACTTGATGACATCAATCACTAGTGCTAGTTACAAATATAACAAATAGATTAACCGAAATTTTAAGAAAATATTTGATGAAATGGAATTATTTTTTTCGACCGAATAATCGTTTAACGGGGTCGATATAAGCATTCATATCAAACAGTGTGCTATCGGATGTAGCTTTGATAGTAAGAAAAATTCCAATTGGTAATAAAATAGCAGTTGCCATCCACATTCCTTGATAAGGAAGAACTTCTCCTTCTTTGGCAAGTTTTTCTCCAGTAATAGATAAAATATGAAAAGTGATAAAAAATACAACAGAAACAACTACAGGCATCCCCAATCCACCTTTTCTAATAATTGCTCCTAGAGGTGCTCCAATAAAAAATAAAACTAAACAGGCAATTGAAAGTGTGAATTTACGATGCCATTCTACATTACATCTAAAAATGGAATATTCATCAGAAATTATATCAGAATCCATACCCTCAGCTGAAGCTTTTGCATTACGAACCATATTGGTGGCGGCCTCAATCACACTTAACTTTTGAGGCTTTTCTAAGGCTGCAAAATAATCTTTTGTATTGAGTTCTATTTTATTGGAATCTATTTTAGCAAAATAAGCAGTAGACTTACTATAATAAGAATTATTTAAGTTTTTACCGAAGTCGTTCCTACGCTTATTATTTTTTTTATTTAATGAATCTTCAACAACATTTAATTGAGAAAGAGTCATCATCTGATAATTGCTCTTGAACAAATCTTCGTTTGTGCGGTTCATTTTGAATTCAGATAAGTCGAAACGGATAATTCTTTCCTCAAATTTATCTCTAATTAAAGGATGAGTTTGGGCATCTTTCGGATGATCATTCACTTCTTTATAACTTACACCATCTTTTAATGAAAGTACCAAAAACATTTTATCGGCAGTTTCTTCCATTTTCCCCCATTTAGCTGATAAAACAGTGGTATTCCCTTTCATATCACGGTGATCATAAATCATAATATCACCCAAAGTTTTTCCGTCCTTCTCTTTTTTATCAACACGAATACTAAATCCTTGAATACTATTATTAAAAACTCCTTCTTTAAATAACAATGCTGGCTTTGATTCGCGAACATCATACAACAATGAACCTGCTTTTAAATTGGTATTAGGCAAAATATTATTGGAAAAGAAAAATGCAGCAATAGACAAACAAATGGTTGTCCCAATTAGAGGCGACATTACTTTTTGTAAGGACAATCCCGAGCTTTTCATAGCAGTAAGCTCAAAATGTTCACCTAAATTTCCAAATGTCATTAAAGAAGAAAGCAAAATCGCTAGCGGCAAAGCCATTGGAATGGTTGTAAGAGAGAAATAAAAGAATAATTCAGCTAAAATGCCTGCATCAATTCCTTTCCCCACAAAATCATCGATATATTTAAAAATAAACATCATAAAAAATACGAACATCGCAATGAAGAACGTCATGATGAACGGACCGATGTAAGATTTTAAGATGAATTTATAGAGTGTTTTCATGGGCTCACAAATATAACAATAACTGTACTAGAAAACAGAATGCAGATTCTCATGATTTTCATGATAAAAAATGATTTTTTATTGGTTTTAAATTTAGAAACGTCATCCCGTGCTACGACACGGGATCTCACGATGAGGAGCCTTCTGTCAATTGGCAGATCCCGTGTCGGGGCAAGGGATGACGCTCATGAGGAAGATGAGCCTTTGCTAAGGGAATAACTCATTAATTTTGCTATTTTTGTTGTAAGAATACATACATATGATAAATAATAAAAAGGTTGTTGTTGTGCTACCTGCTTACAATGCCGCATTAACCTTAGAAAAGACTTACAAAGAAATACCTTTCGACATTGTAGATGAAGTTGTGTTGGTTGATGATGTTAGTAAAGATGATACTATTGAAGTAGCTGCGCGTCTTGGAATAAAACACATCATCAAGCATCAGAAAAACAGAGGTTATGGAGGAAATCAAAAATCTTGCTATGACAAAGCGCTAGAATTAGGTGGCGACATCGTTATCATGCTTCACCCCGATTATCAATATACTCCACACTTGATTCCATCCATGGCACATATTATTGCCAACGATTTGTATCCCGTAGTATTTGGTTCACGTATTTTAGGAAAAGGGGCATTAAAAGGCGGAATGCCGATGTATAAATACATTTTCAACCGTTGTTTAACACTTTCTCAGAATATTTTAATCAATCAAAAATTATCTGAATATCATACAGGCTATCGTGCTTTTTCACGCGAAGTATTGGAAACTGTGAATTACGAAGCAAACAATGATGACTTTGTTTTTGATAATGAAATGATTTCCCAAATTTTTATGGCAGGATTCGAAATTGCTGAGATTACTTGTCCGACTAAATACTTCCCGGAAGCCTCATCCATCAACTTTAGCAGAAGCGCTAAATACGGAATGGGTGTACTGCGTGTTTCATTTACACACTTCTTTTATAATTTAGGATTGAATAAATGTAAGCGGTATGAGAAGAAGAAATAAATTTATTTCACACTTCTCATCCAAAATACAAATCCATTTTTACGATAAATCTCTTTTAATTCTGGATAGTATTTTGCCACATCGTCCAGTGCAGTAATCTTACTCACAAAATAAGCAGGCTTATCAATTACTCCGTGATGCAACCAATCACTGTTATAGCTATTCGGATTCGTTTGTGGTTGTTTCTGTGAATAAAACAAATGCGCATAACTCTTAAAACTGATTGTTTCTACATAACAATCTTTTTCCTTTAAATATTCATAAAATTCAATTGCTGCTCCTTGAGAAAATTTTTCTATTCTCGGAACAACCAATACAGAAGCCATGTTTACAGCAAATAAGGAAAACATAAAAATTCCTGTTATTCCCCATTTTACTTTTCCTTGCTTAATTAAAATCAACATTGCTCCTACTCCAACAATTAAAATAATTCCAATCAAACATTCCACTCCACTCCACGAAACTGTTGCCTTTAAATTTTCTACAGCAAATTTATCTTTGATTAAGTCGGCATCAATTATTTTTTGTTTGTATTTATCAATGATTGGAAGCGCTGAAATCGCTATTCCAATCAAACTTGCAATAACTATTAAGAATATGCTTGTGCTTTTTTTCCATTTATATTCTCCACTTGCTAATTTATACATTGCATAAGCACCTAAAAAACTCAACGGGAAATAACACAGTGATGAATAATGAACAATTTTTGTTTTCACTAAGCTGAATAATATCAAAACCACCCAAAACAAAATCAGCATCCATAATTTAAAATGTTTTTGATACGGCGTGTCGTGAGAGCTTCTTCTAAAACTTCTTAAAGCAAATATGGATAAAGGAAAACAGCCAATCAATAAAACAATCCAGTGATAAAAAAACGGACCACCATGTCCGGCATCCTGAGTATTTAATAAACGAATTTGATATACAAAAAATTCTTTTATTATTTCTGCATGTCCAGTTAGTGCCAACATTAAAAACCATAATCCTCCAACAAATGCAACTGCTAATCCATAAATGATAATATGCTTAATGCTCATTATAGATTGAAAACGTTTTAATGTCCAGAAGACTCCAACGCACAATCCAAACACCAAGCCCGCAACAGGTCCTTTGGTTAAAATTCCTAATCCAATAAATAATGCTGAGAAAATTAAGAGCATAGTACTTTTATTATTTGAAAAGAGAATAAAATGATAAATACCACAAAAAATAAAAAGATTAAACCAAGGGTCGATGATTCCAGATTTAAAATAAAAATGAGGGAGAAATGAACCAGCATAAGCTAAAACCCAAAACAGTCCGAAACGTTCATCAATCAATCTTCTTCCAATATTAAACAACACAAGTAATGTAATAACTCCGCAAATAGCATTTGGCAAACGAGCTGCAAATTCGTTAACACCGAACGCACTCATCGATAAGGCTTGCATCCAAATAAAAATGGGTGGTTTTTCCCAGAATGCTTGATAGTTTATTTTAACAGAAAAATAATCTTGTGTTACAAGCATTTCTCTGGCACATTCCGCAAAATTAATTTCATCCCAATCAAATAAATGTACAGCTCCTAAAAACGGGACAAATAAAAGTAAGGCACCAATAGCTATAGCAATGTTATATCTTAGAGCACTAGCGTTCATTTTTGAAGAAATTTACAATGGAATTGTCCATCCAAGGATGATTTTTCTTTTGAACAAAATAGAAAACTATTATAGAAGTTGAAACTCCAATAATAGAACCTGCATATACATCTTCGAAAAAATGTTGCGATAAATATATTCGAGAATAACCTGTTAGTAAACCTAATATTAAAAATAATAATTTATAAAAGTGATTTTTAGTAAGCAATGCAAACGACATGTATAGAGCAAATGCGCAGGTAGTATGTCCGGAAGGGAAACTATTAAACATGTGATTTTCTATTCCAGGAACAAAATATAAATCTTGCATGCCTTCGAAGAATTTTCTCGGACGAACAACATCATCAAAAATAAAATGTTTTAATGCTTGAGCAATAAGTGCAGAAATAACATTTGCTAAAGCTAGAATGATGAAATAACGATATTTCACAGCAAGCATCATTAAAATCAAGAGTGCTGCGGTAAAACCATCACCTAAATAAGTTGTATAGGTATTAATAGTATCAAGAAACGAATTGTGAAATGAATTAAAGGAAAGATGCGTTTCTGCTTTAGAATTAACAAAAATAACTACTGCTCCAATTAGGAGAAACAGTAAATAGGGTATTAAAAATGAAAGATTTTTTTTTAGGATGGCTTTCACATCAAAAGAATAAAAATTAATTAGAGCCTAGAACACCCAACAATTTATTCACTTGACTGTCCCAAAGTAATTTGGAAGTCTGCATATCCGATGCTTCATCAGCAAAATCGATGATGATCAATGAAATATCACCAGTAAGTTCATCTTTTTCAATACGGAATTCAAAATACATTCCTTCAGGTTTATCAACCCAGCTTAAACGAATATACTTTTCTTCTTTGAAGCCAAGCAATTTTGCTTTTTGCTCACTACCATCCCAGAAAAAAGTAAATATTCCATCACGAATGTTCACATCATCAGCAAACCATTCCGACAAACCACTTGGTGTGGTAATAAATTCATATAAAATTCCAGCAGAAGTACGAATCACATATTCTAATTCGAATTTCCCTTTTGGTTCTTTTTTAGGAATAGAGCCACCTTTTTTAGCAGTGTTCTCTGGAGCAACGGTAAGCGAAGTCATTGGATTCACAAATGTTTTTAAAATCTTAGGAACTTTTGGACCATGTTTTTTTCTTTTCGTGCTTTGAATCAACTGTTCAATCAATTCATCGTGCACAATTTCTGGTTCGCCATCATCCTCACCGTCTTTTTTCTTTGGTTTTCTGCCACCTTTTCCTCTAGGTTTCTTATCTTTTGAAGGCTTAATGCTTACTTGTTCTATAGTCTTTACTGCCAATTTCACAATTTTTTCTTCTTTAAAAGGCTTATTAGGGCCTTTAGTTTTAACAATCTCAACTTTTGCGATTGGCTTTTTAACAACTTTTACAGGCTTAGCAACCTTCTTAGGAGCTACCTTGATAGCTTTTTTGGCTATGGGTTTAGCAACCTTATTTACAATAGGCTTTGCCACCTTTTTAGCTGGCTTTACGATCTTTTTTGCAGATTTTACAGGCTTAGCAGTCTTCCCGCCTTTCGGACGGGCAGGTTTAGGGGGTGACTTCTTAGCAGGTTTAGTAACCTTTGCCTTTTTCACTGGCTTAGATTTAGCCGATTTTATATTTTTTTTCACCTTTTTAGGGGAATTTTTCTTTTTTGCCATCTGAATTGTACTTTAAAGAAATCTCCGCAATATATAAAAAATTATCAATCTTCCAATATTGATGTTTTGTTAAAAATATTTAAAGGTGAGTATTGCATGGAAATTCCGTTTTGTCAGACACCATTTTTTCGGTTTTGACAGACCCCAGTTAAAAGAGGAATCAAAACCGCTAAGAAAAAGTAATAGTTGTAAATTTACAGCATGATTGAAAATAAAATGGAGGGGTCAGCAAAATGCCAAAAACGGGGGTCTCCGGTTGCGGAATTTCCAATCTACTTAAATACATGCAATTGGTTTACACGGCTGATGGTGCAAGTGCAGAATACATTTACAATATTGATTCCAAAGGAAATGTTTTATGGATGATATAACCACAGGAATAACCATAGGAATATCTTAAATATTTAGCACTATAAATAATAATACAAGTGTTATTATTATTGAATTATAGGTCAACTATTACCATCGGATTAACCATCGGAATTTATTACAATTGTATCAAATTTATTAGTACCTTTGTTTTATGGTAAAAAAGCTTGATTTATATACTGATCCAATTTCAATGGAACCCCTTTTTCCGGATGATTCTTCGGGAAAGCTGGAAGCGTTAGCTATTGAACTAGTCGAAAAGGCTGCAAAATTATCTGGAACGTTGAATCCAATCACCACAGTTGCTATTGCTGATTTCCTGAGACCAATGAATAGCTATTATTCAAATTTGATTGAAGGACACGATACGCATCCTTTGGATATTGACAGAGCCTTGAAGAATGATTTTTCTAAAGACAAAGCAAAACGTTATTTGCAAAAAGAAGCGCATGCCCATATTAATTTGCATAAAAAAATATCAGACGAATACAAAGAAGGAAAGATTGCTCCAATACCATCTTCTTCCAAGTACTTAAAAGAGATACACAAGAAATTTTACGATTTTCTGCCAAAGGATTTTAGATTTGTAAAAACAAAAGAAGGCAAAATTAAAGAAGTTATACCTGGCGAATTTAGAGATGTTGAAGTTGAAGTGGGTAAACACATTGCACCACATTATAAAAAGCTGGACGCATTTATTGAACGATTCGAGAATATTTACAATCCAACGAATGGCAATAATAAATCAAAAACCAAAAGAATAATATCCATTGCAGCCTCCCATCATCGCTTAGCTTGGATTCACCCATTTCTAGATGGAAACGGAAGAGTTGTCCGCTTGTTTTCGGATGCCAGTTTTATGTATGAAAATACTCACGCCTCGGTTTTGTGGTCAATATCTCGTGGCTTGGCAAGAACTAATAAAGAATACAAAGAGCGATTGGCAAACGCAGATTCAACAAGATATGGCCATACTGATGGGCGAGGAAACTTATCAAATAGATTTTTAATAGAATTTTGCGAATACTTTTTAAAAGTAGCAATTGATCAGATAGATTTCATGTATAGTGTAATTGACACCACGAACATGTTGAAACGTATTGAAGGCTTTGCGGATTTAATGGTATTGAGAGGAAAAATGAAGCCAGAAGCAAAATTTATTCTTCTTGATTTATTTTTAAAAGGCAAAATTTCTAAGGCTGAAGCAATGCGAATTACCAACACTTCTGATAAAACAATAAAATTAATTGCAGAGTCTTTAGCAGATATGGACTTGCTTTCTTCAGGAAAAGAAAGCATAACAATGATGTATTATGTAAAATATCCACTTTCATTCTCTCCAATGATCTTTCCTGGACTTTACCCTTCTGATAAGGAAGTGGACATAATGAATAATTCTTAAGATTTCTCCACACCTCTTATAAAGCCCATCTAGAAAAATCAAAAAAAACGAAAGTCTCTGATTATCAGAGACTTTCTGTGTAGCGAAAAGGGGAGTTGAACCCCTGACCTCAGGGTTATGAATCCTGCGCTCTAACCATCTGAGCTACCTCGCCATATGATTTTTGAGGGCGCAAATATAGTATTTATCTTTTTATATGGGAATTTTTTTTGCCGATTTCACCTTCTATTCAAAATTTTGTAGAATTAAAGAAAAGTCAAACACTGATTATAAATATCAGATTTTTTTGCCTAAAATTGAAGGCGATGCAATAAATACAGGAGTCGTTTTAAACGGAAGATCCCCTGCTGCAGCTACGGTAAGAGCATCTATGACTCCTAGTAATTGTGCAACCTTAAGCATTAATGATGTTGATGGAGCTAATAACATGGCTGTGTGTCGGATATCGATTTTCTATATTAAAACAAGAGAAAAAAATACTCCGCAAATTAACGTTGATTGATTACTAATAAATCATAAGCAACTGTGCCCTCTAAACGACAAAAAAATTAATCGATAATTATCTTTCTTTTCAAAACAGTGCTTCCTGAGTGAAATTCTATCCAATAAGGACCTTTTGGTTTCCACGTTAGGTCTACAAGTACTTCATCTTCCTCCATTTTTTGTGTGAGTATTAACTCACCATTTGAATTGTATATGATAAATTTATCACCTGTTTTAGACTTAATAGTAAAAATTCCATTGTTAGGGTTTGGAAAAATAAGACCGCCACTTTCTTCTTCATCTGCTTCTTGGTTAACAGAAGCAAATTGAGAAAGCTCCTTGGGATCAGAACAAGAAGTGCAGGAATTTCTGTTAGTAACACAAACATGATATTTTCCTGTTTCTACTGGTGTAAAATTTTTTTCAATCGCATCTTTAATAGGATTACTCTCAAAATACCATTGATTGCCAAATGAAGCATCAGAAATTAGCATATCTCCATCAGTTGTAATTCAAGCGTGAATTCAAACATGACATGGATGAGCTAGGAAAAGCAATCAAAGACATTGGAGTAGACAATAAAAAATAGTTAGTACAATAATTAATAGTTAATACACGAAAAGAGCGTTCTTATTTAAGTATGCTCTTTTTGTATTTACTATTAGGAACAGGAAGGCTTCTGGATTGTCAATAATATTGCCCATAGAGGCTTTAAGGGTTATACATCCTACAATTAAGCAAAAACGACTATTTTTCTTATCTTTGTGGTATAATAACGTTAAAGATGCATTCTATTTTAAATACTATTGAAGAAGCTATTTCCGATTTAAAAGCGGGAAAAGTAATTATCGTTGTAGATGATGAAAGTCGTGAAAACGAAGGCGATTTCCTTACAGCTGCTCAAAATGTAACTCCTGAAGTTATTAATTTCATGGCCACACATGGGCGCGGACTTATCTGTGCGGCTATTACTGAAGCACGTTGCGCTGAGTTAGGTTTAGAAATGATGGTTAGAAATAATACTGCTGAACATTCTACAGCCTTTACCGTTTCAGTTGATTTGCTTGGGTACGGTTGCACAACTGGAATTTCTGCTTCTGATCGCTCAAAAACTATACAGGCATTGATTAATCCTGCAATAAAGCCTGAAGAGTTTGGTAAACCAGGACATATTTTTCCATTAAAAGCAAAAAATGGTGGCGTTTTAAGAAGAGCTGGACATACTGAAGCTACAGTTGACTTAGCTCGTTTAGCAGGGTTTGAACCTGCTGGGGCATTGGTTGAAATCATGAATGAAGATGGTACAATGGCACGTTTACCTGAATTGATAGAAATTTCTAAAAAACACAATCTTAAAATAATTTCAATAGAAGACCTAATTGCTTATCGCATAAAAAACGAATCCATTATCACAAAAGATGTTCAAGTAAAAATGCCTACACAATGGGGTAATTTTGATTTAGTGGCTTATCGTCAAACAACAAGTGATCAAGAACATTTAGCTTTAGTAAAAGGAGAGTGGGAAAAAGATGAAGCAATTTTAGTTCGCGTTCACTCTTCTTGTTTAACGGGTGATATTTTTGGATCATGTAGATGTGATTGCGGACCCCAACTTCACAAATCAATGGAAATGATTGAAAAAGCTGGAAAAGGTGTTATCGTATATATGAACCAAGAAGGCCGCGGAATTGGATTGATGAACAAACTGAAAGCATACAAACTTCAAGAAGATGGACGTGATACTGTAGAAGCAAACGAAGAACTTGGATTTAAATCGGATGAAAGAGATTATGGTGTTGGTGCACAAATATTAAGAGACCTTGGCGTTTCTAAAATTAAATTGATGAGTAATAATCCTAAAAAGCGTGCTGGACTTATTGGATACGGACTAGAAATTGTAAACAATGTTTCTATTGAAATAGAATCAAACGAACACAACAAATTTTATCTTCAAACCAAAAGAGATAAAATGGGGCATTCATTGAAGATTGAGTAAAAATAACCCAAAGACAAATTATTGTTTATTAACTTCATCCCGTGCCGCGACATGGATCTCATAATTGTGTGTAGTATTTCTAACTGGGAGATACCGTGTAGTAGCAAGGTATGACGATGCGAAATAAAAACTACGGAGTAACTTCCTCTTCTTTCTTACCACTACCCTTCCAGCCTTTTATTGTTTGCAAATATTGTTTGTACAATTCTCCTATTGTATTAAACTCTTCCCTATAAAATATTCCTACACCTTGAGTATACGCACCGTTAATTGTAGTTTGACTGTTATCATTTGCTTTATTAAATGCTTTTACTCGAACTTTTCCATCCTTAGTTAATTTATAATCTACATTCACATCACCAACTACGTTATTTGCGCTTTGTGAATTAGAACTGTTTCCAATGTTTCCTTCAACTGTAAGTTTATCATCAAATAATTGCGTTGACAATGCAACCTCCAATTCATCCCTTGTAATAGCATCGCCTGGACGGTAATTCACACCTACATCAAAATCGTTGCTAATTTTACTTAGCATGTTACTCAATTGGTTGGAAAGCATCTCGCTTGTATTCGAACCAACTCCATCAGCTACCGTTGGCCCTCCACTAACAGAATTACTTAACTGATAAGGTGTAACAAAACTGTTGAGAATTAATAACGAAAATGCTTGTCGATTTTCTTCAGCATCATTATTAATATAACTCAATACCGTTTGTCGTGTAGCAGCATCTACTGTTGGCAATCCAATTTCAAAATCTATTTCTGGCGATAATAAATCTCCCGTCATATTCATTACTACATCAACAGGATATCTTTTTTTATAGGTTGTATTTGTAGAGTCTTCAGGAAAAAAGGTTTTGATGCTTGCTCTAGCTTTATAAACTGCACTAATATTTAAATCTGCCTTGTATGGAACTCCGCTCCATATGATTGTCCCGCCTTTTTTAATGTCAAATTTTTTGTTAATAATATTTTGAAGAGTAAATAAATAGTCTCCATTTTCAATCAAATAATCTCCATACATTTTAAATACGCCTTTATCAATTTTCAAATTCAAATTTCCACTTCCGCGTGCTTTAATAATATCTCCAACCTTTTGATCAAAAATCAATTGAATCTCTGCATCTGGCGTAACATCCAAATCAAAATTTAAAACCAAGCCACCTAAAGAAACTTTATAATTATCATTTACTTTTAGAGAGCTATCTTTTTTAATGAATGTGATAAAATTATTTTGAGCTACTTCAGATGTTCCTCCTAAAGGAATAAAGACTTTTGTAAGTTCCGTTTTAGATAAGAAGTTTACTTTGTCTGTTTTATCATTTGATGTAATTTTTTCAGTTTTTACATTTGCATCAATTAATATTTCATTATTAACAAATCCGAAAATATTTATAATGCCTGTTACATAAGCTTGTCCATAATACAAACTGTTATCCGCCTCGGTTGTATTTAAACACATAAATTTATTTGTTCGAATATCAAAATCGAGCTGAAAGTTTTTAAAATTATCATGGTAAACTTTTCCGTTAACAATCGCTTTGTTATTGTGAGGAATGTCATAAATAGTCATTCCTTCAATCCCAAAAGCGCCATTCTCAATTACAATGTCATGATTAAATTTATAATACGTATTCAAATAATTAACTCTAACTTTACTTGCGTTTACATTCAATAATCCATTCACTTCAGGTCTTTTAAGCGAGCCTTTAATTGTCATGCTACCTGATAAAAGCCCATCAAAATCGGAACAAAAATCTTTTACATAAGGTAACAACACCTGCATTCTAAGAGCTTGTAAATTCAACTCCATATCAATGTTGTTTTCTTCCTTTTTAGGATAATAATATCCAGAAAAAGAAATATTAGGAATTTCATTTTGAGTGAATGAACCGTGCAAATACAAGGCATCTTTTGTTTGATCCCAAACACTGGCTATATCGCCTTTTCCAATTTCATTATTATTTATATACAATGATCTAAAAGCCAAATCACTTGTCAAAACAACATCATTATAAACATTATTAATGTTTGTTTCTCCATTCACCACTCCTTTTAAATTTAATCCAAGTTGGCTTGTAAATAGATTTGTGTTTTCTAAATTAAACTCTTCTAACTTTAATCTCAATTGGTCTTTTTTATCTTCAGAAACAATTCCATTTAATGAAACGAGTTGATGTTCGTGCTCAAATGTTAATTCTTTAATCTTTATATGAGATGTGTCAATTGTGACAAAATTTTCTTTATCAACATTCCAACTTGAATCAGAGATAATTACGATGGACGGCAAGATCTTAAATTCGATTTTACTATTCGGCATGAAGTTTAGAAATGATTTTATATCGCCACGATATTCTCTTTCAGTCCTGCTGTTCCAAACAAGCTGAAGATTAACACTATCTGAACGAGTAATAGTATGAATTCCAAAATCGGTTAAACCCAAACTATCTGTAATTAGCAATCGTTCACTGCCAATACTGAAATCTAAACGATCATTAGTTGTAGCTGCAATGGCTGTCAAATTTTTAAATACAACATCCGATATGCTAATTTTATCTGAATTCCCAACTAAAGTAAATTGATTGGTAGCTGAATTAAAGTTCCCTTTCAACAATGTTTTTGGAGCAATTTTTACTGCGGGTGCAAACAAACTCAATACCGTTTCTGTTTTCTTTAACAAAAATGAATATTCGAAATTTTCTACCGAATTACTAGTTATTTTTTTGTTATCAAAGTATGCTGGTATGTATGTACTGAGTACTTTTTTAAAAGAATTTGGTAAATCCAATACTTCAAACTGACCTTTAATAAGAGCATCAACAAAATCAGAAGATAATTTTATCGACTTGACACCGCTTTCATTTTCTAATGTTAATTCAAAAACACTTAGTTTATATATTTTATCGTTTTCAGTATAGATTGTATTATCGAAATTTATAAAACCTATTAAATTATCAATATTACTGCCTGTAACATTAATAAGTAACTGAGTAGAAAGCTCCATCTTTTTATCAGACTTCACAAATTGCAGAGCTGCTAAGTTCGCCCTATTCAACGTTGTTATAAAATCTAATTTGGGTAATTTTCCTGTAAAATCAACATCACCAATAAAATCGAAATCAATGTTGTCGTCTTTGACATTCAGCTTTCCTTTGAAAATTTGTTTTGCAATAGTTCCTTCAATAGCAACATTCTGATAAGTGTAATTGTTAAATTCTACTGACTTTAAATTTCCTGTTAATTTTGCCGCAACATCTTCCAACGTAAAACCTTCTCCATCAATATTTACATCCATTGTTGCTTTTCCTAATAACTTTGCATCAAAAAACTTTCCGAAATCAAAAGAGCGAGATTTCAATTTTCCTTTATATACAGCTTTGTCTCTTTTATCATCATGTCTTACCGATAAATCGGAAGATAAATTTCCTAAAGCAGAAGAAAAATCACCATAGGCATAAAAGTCATTATACAGCCCAGTGAATGTTCCTTTGAAGTTCATCTTGCCAAGTTTTGCAAGATTAGTAGGCACGTTCAATTTTTTATGATTTTCGAAGGGAGGTATTGGAATATCTTTTAAGTCGGTATAGTTGGTTGTTAGTTTTTCTACATTCAAATAAATCAGTGTTTCATCAATCTTTGGTAATCCAGTTAAAGTAATATCTCCAATAAATTGAGTGTGTTCTGCAATTTTCAAATCCATGTCCTTGCCTTTCAAATCACTTACTTTCCCGCTAACTTTTCCAGAAATAGTAATGCTTCGATAAATTCCTTGTAATTGTGGTGCGAAATAAGCAATATCATTCAACTCTACGTGAGAATTATCAAACTCTGCTTTTATTTTTACTTTATGAATAAAATCTTTGAAGGCACGATAGTTCGGATATTTAAAACTCAAATCTGTGGAAATAGTACTTTCTGGAGTTTTAATTTTTAGTTCGTCTAATTTTATTCCAATAGGACTAACATTCACATAACTACTAATATTTTGTAGTTCAAAACCACTCTTTTCAATTGCTGACAAATATTCAATGGTTGCATGAATAGTATCTTGTTCAAATTGAATATCCGTTAATCGTCCATTAACTTTTTTAACATTTAGATCGAAATAATTTACTCCTGTAGTTTCTAGTGTATCATTCTCGCTTCTAAAGGTAAAATCGGTATTTACAAGTGTTACTTCATCAAATCGAATATCCCAGCGTTGTGAAGGTGCTTTTTTTGTTGTATCGTTATCAATAAATAAATCAATGATGAATTGTAAATTCAAATCATCTTCGTTTTTGTATGTAATCAGTTTTGATTTTGTATTCAGCAAAATGATATTACTAACATACAATTGATGTTTTTCGAAATCAAGCGTCCCGATATCAATCTTCAGCTTTTTGGAATAAAAAAGTGTATCCTGATGCAAATCTTCAATATAGATATCTTCCAAAACTACTTTCTTGAAAAATTCAATATCAACGCTACCAATTTCAACTCTAGTATTTAATTTTGAGGATAGATATTCGGCAGCCTTATGACCAGCATAAACCTGCACACGTCTTACCTGAATAAGCAGGAAAATCAATAACAAAAGGAATATTATTAGGGAAAGAAAACGGAATAATATGTTTAAGAGTTTTTTAATACCTTTGAATCGTTAAAACGTTCGACAACATTGCCGTGCAAAGTTAGTAAATATGAGCAAATCCATCACCATATTGGGAATCGAATCGTCCTGTGACGATACTTCTGCTGCTGTATTAAAAGACGGCAAAATACTTGCCAATATTGTGGCTAATCAAAGCATTCATGAACTTTATGGAGGTGTTGTGCCAGAGCTAGCTTCGCGTGCCCATCAGCAAAATATTATTCCTGTCGTTGATCAGGCGATTAAACGAGCTGGAATCAAAAAAGAAGACATCGATGCAATTGCTTTTACTCGCGGTCCAGGATTAATGGGCTCTTTGCTTGTAGGAACATCCTTTTCAAAAGCTTTTGCACTAGGTTTGAATATTCCTTTAATTGAAGTGAATCATATGCAAGGACATATTTTAGCACATTTTATTGAGGGCGAAAATCCAAAACCATCTTTTCCATTTTTGTGTTTAACAGTATCTGGTGGTCATACTCAAATTGTTCTTGTAAAAGATTTTTTCAATATGCAAATTCTTGGAGAAACAATTGATGATGCTGCAGGAGAAGCATTTGACAAAGCAGCTAAAATTATGGGTTTACCATATCCGGGTGGACCATTAATTGATAAATATGCGAAAGATGGCAATCCAAATGCATTTAAATTTTCAAAACCTCAAATTCCTGAATTTAATTTTAGTTTCAGCGGTTTAAAAACCGGATTCATGAATTTTATCAATAACGAAAAAGCAAAAAACGAACATTTTGTAACCGAGAATTTAGCAGATATCTGTGCTTCTATTCAGGCTACAATTATTGATATTTTATTATCTAAATTGAAAGCAGCATCAAAACATACATGTATTAATCAAATTGCAATAGCAGGTGGCGTTTCAGCTAATTCAGAATTACGAAACAAATTAAATAAGCTCCAAAAAGAATTGGATTGGCAAATTTTTATCCCAAAATTTGAGTATTGCACGGATAATGCTGCAATGA
>CAMCUO010000058.1 GCA_945879015.1 Chitinophaga pinensis
TTCGGTTCAGGATTCCCTCGCAATTTTGTTCCTTCTTTTTCATGGGGTGGAGCTGCAGGATTTACAACTTACAAAACAAATGATGCCTTTGAAGTAGCGACACGTGTGATGGAGCGCAGAGGAATGACTTTTAATGAAACAGAACAAAATATTTTAACTCATGTTTTTGAGTTAACAGAAAAATTTAGAAAGTAATCTTATTTATATGGAGTTTTCCTCAACCGAAATAGTTGGCTATTTAGCATCATTAATTGTATTGATTTCATTTTTGATGAAGAATATGAAAACACTTCGCATCATCAATACAATTGGATGTGTTCTTTTTGTAGCATATGGAATACTTCTCAATTTTTCAATTCCAATAATCATAACTAATGTGACAATTGTTGCAATCAATATTTATTATTTGTTGAAGGCGAGTAAAAGCGCATAGCACATGCAGATTCGTAAATTCGTAACAATTTGCGATTCGTACCGTGTCATTTTGTCCCAATTCCCCCAATGGCATAGCAATTGAAAACATAGGGATGTGATTTTATTAAAAAGACTTAATTCTACTCAATATATGAATGATAATTTCGACTTAAACGGCTTGGTACCAATGCTTCACCAGAATATTATGGATGAGGACACCGAGTTTATACCATTGCTTTCATCGGAGGATGAAGACCAAATGAACTCCGAGAAAGTACCAGAAGAGCTGTCAATTTTGCCTCTTCGTAATACCGTTCTGTTTCCTGGTGTTGTTATTCCTATTACTGTTGGCAGAGACAAATCCATCAATTTGATTAAAGATGCTTACAAAGGAGATAAAATTATTGGTGTAGTTGCTCAAAAAAATGATTCAGTTGAGGATCCAACCGAAGAAGATTTAAATAAAATAGGAACCGTTGCTCAAATTATTAAAATGCTTCGTATGCCTGATGGTAATACTACTGTTATCATTCAAGGTAAGAAGCGATTTGAATTAAATGAAATCAAGCAAACGCAACCATACATGAAGGCTGCGATTCGCGCAATTGCAGAAACTCGCCCTCAAAAAGATGATAAAGAATTTGATGCATTGGTTTCTTCTTTAAAAGATTTAGCACTTCAAATTGTAAAACAAAGTCCACATATTCCAAGTGAAGCAGGATTTGCATTGAAAAATATTGAAAGCCCTTCTTTCTTAATCAATTTTATTTCTTCTAATATGAATGCTCCTGTTGAAGAGAAGCAAAAAATGTTAGAAGTAATTGATTTAAAAGAACGCGCTACAATGGTGTTGACGAATCTGACCAAAGAGCTTCAAATGTTGGAGTTGAAAAATCAAATTCAATCGAAAGTAAAAGTTGATTTAGATAAACAGCAACGTGATTATTTCTTGCACCAACAAATGAAAACGATTCAAGAAGAGTTGGGTGAGAATAATAATACTCAGGATATTCAAGAAATGAAAATCCGTGCTACTAAAAAAGTTTGGAGTAAAGAAGTTTCACAAGCATTTGATAAAGCAATTGGAAAATTAGAACGCATGAATCCAAATGCTGCTGAATACTCTATTCAAACAAGTTATTTGGAAGTATTGTTGGATTTGCCATGGGATGATAAAACAAAAGATAATTTTGATTTGAAACGTGCTGAAAAGGTTTTGAATAAAGATCATTTTGGAATGGATAAAGTGAAGGAACGTATATTAGAACACTTGGCTGTTTTGAAACTGAAAGGAAACATGAAATCTCCGATCCTTTGTTTGTACGGACCTCCGGGAGTTGGTAAAACATCTTTAGGAAAAAGTATAGCAGAAAGTTTAGGAAGAAAATACATTCGAATGAGTTTAGGTGGTTTGAAAGATGAAGCAGAAATTCGTGGTCACCGTAAAACTTACATTGGTGCAATGCCAGGAAGGATTTTGCAAAATATAAAAAAATCAGGTGCATCCAATCCGGTTTTTATTTTAGATGAAATTGATAAAGTAGGAAACGATTTTCACGGAGATCCATCTTCAGCTTTATTGGAGGTTTTAGATCCTGAACAAAACAATGCATTTTATGATAATTATGTAGAGTTGGATTACGATTTATCCAATGTGATGTTTATTGCAACAGCTAATTCATTAAGTTCTATTCAACCTGCTTTGCGCGACAGAATGGAAGTTATAGAAATTACAGGATATACCATTGAGGAGAAAATGGAGATTGCAAAACGTCATTTGATTCCAAAACAATTGGATGAGCAAGGTTTGAAAAAAGATCAAATGGTTTTAAATAAAGATGTTGTGGAATTCATTATTGAAAATTATACTCGCGAAAGTGGTGTACGTGGAATGGAAAAAGTAATTGCCAAAGTAGTTCGTAATGCTGCTAAGTCGATTGCAATGGAGCAAAAATATAACGTGAATGTTTCATTAAATGATTTAGGAAAAATTCTTGGACCGGCGCATGCGAAAGATAGATACCAAGGAAATGATGTTGCCGGAGTTGTAACGGGTTTAGCTTGGACGAGTGTAGGAGGAGATATTTTATTTATTGAAACAAGTATTACCAAAGGAACAGGAAAGTTAACGCTGACAGGTAATCTAGGAGAAGTAATGAAAGAGTCAGCAGTAATTGCTTTGGAATATTTAAAATCACACAGCGCCATTTTAGGTTTAAAACAAGAAATATTTGATAAATGGAACATCCACATTCACGTTCCTGAAGGAGCCACGCCAAAAGATGGTCCGAGTGCCGGAATAACTATGCTCACTGCAATTGCATCAGCATTTACACAACGTAAAGTGAAGGATAAATTAGCTATGACGGGTGAAATTACTTTACGTGGACGAGTATTAGCAGTAGGAGGAATCAAAGAAAAAATTTTAGCGGCAAAACGTGCAGGTATCAAAGAAATTATTTTGAGTGCCGATAATAAAAAAGACATTGAAGACATCAAAAAGGATTATATCAAAGATCTGAAATTCTATTATGTTGAGAAGATGATTGATGTTGTGAAGTTTGCTTTGTTGAAAGAAAAAGTGGAGAACCCGATTGATTTGACGATTAAAGAAGAAGCGAAAAAATAACGAACAGAGTAGAGCTAACAGAAATCTGCGAATCGGCGGCAAAAACGTCTAGCATGTTTTTACACTTAACGTCATGTCTGTGCAATAAACCCCTCATTTTCCCGTTTAAAACACGGATATTTTTAATTATATTTGTGTTAATGAATTTCAGAAGAATACTATTCCTTTTATCAGCCTTTGTTTTAAGCGTTTCGGCTACTGCTCAAACTGGTGGAAACAATACCTATGAGTTTCTTAATTTGCCTATTTCTGCTCGAGTTTCAGCTTTGGGAGGCAACTTAATTTCTGTAAAGGATAACGATTTAAACGTTTCTTTAATAAACCCCTCTTTATTATCTGATTCTATGAGCAACAATGTTGCTTTAAGTTATATCAACTATTTTGCTGATATCAATTACGGTTATGTTGCTTATGCAAAACATTTTGATAATATTGGAAATTTCAGCGCAGGAATTCATTATCTGGATTATGGAAAATTTATAAGAGCAGATGAAATTGGTATTACAGATGGAACTTTCGGAGCGAGTGAGATGAGTTTTAATTTGGCCTATGCGAAATCTATTTTAGACACCAATTTAACGATTGGAGTTACCTTAAAAACAATTTATTCTCAATTGGAAAATTATTCATCTTGGGGCTCTGCAATCGATTTGGGCGCAACTTATGTTCGTCCTTCTAAAGGATTTGCCGCAGCGTTGGTAGTTAAAAATATGGGCCGCCAATGGAAACCATATACGGAAGGAAATAGAGAGAAATTACCTTTTGAAATTCAAATAGGAATATCCAAAAAACCTAAACATGTACCTTTCCGTTTTTCATTAGTATATGAAAATTTGGAGAAATGGGATTTAACATATATAGATCCAGCTAATCCACCATTAACAGAAGATCCTTTGACAGGAGAGCCAATCAAGCAAAATAAAGCCAAAATATGGGGCGATAAATTTATGCGTCACATGGTAATTGGGGGAGAGTTTATTATTACTAAAAACTTCTTTTTACGAGTAGGATACAACTATCAACGAAGAAAAGAATTAAAAATTCCGGAAAAACGAGGATCAGCAGGTTTTTCTTTTGGCTTCGGATTTAGAATCTACAAATTTCATATAAGTTATGGTCGTGCAGTTTATCATTTGGCTGGACCTTCTAATAATTTCTCAGTAAGTATGGATTTGAACAGCTTTTATACAAAAAAGTTCAAATCTCCAGCCACTCCATAGTTTTTATTCAGAAAAATTTTCTGTAATATTGTCATAAGAATTTAAGCTTCTATATGAGCAAAATCACCATTGCAATTGACGGATATTCATCGTGTGGGAAAAGCACGCTGGCGAAAGCTTTGGCCTCAAAATTAGGTTATGCCTATGTTGATTCGGGTGCGATGTATCGTTGCGTTACTTTATATGCTTTGCAAAAAGGTGTAATCAAGGATCATAGTTTTCAGGAAAGCGATATTGTTCGTTTGCTGGATGAAATACATTTGACTTTTCAATTCAATCCCAGTACAAAATCTTCAGAAACATTTTTAAATGGTGAAAACGTTGAAAAAGAAATTCGCCAAATGATTGTTTCTGAAAATGTGAGTAAAGTAAGTGCCATTCATGATGTTCGAGTTAAGATGATTGCCATTCAGCGTAAATTAGGAAAAAATAAAGGTATTGTGATGGATGGCAGAGATATCGGAACAAATGTTTTTCCGAATGCGGAATTAAAATTATTTATGACAGCTGATACAGACATTCGTACACAACGGAGGTTTGATGAGCTATCTTCAAAAGGTCAACATATTTCTTTCAACGATGTTAAATCAAATTTGATTTACCGTGATCATGAAGATACACATCGCAAAGAAAACCCTTTGACACAAGCAGAAGATGCTATTGTTCTTGATAATTCGGATCTTACCCGAGAACAACAATTGGAGTTTGTTGTTAAACTTATAACTGATCTTACATTGTCAGTAAACTAGTTTTGCATTTTCTCTTTTGCTAATGTTTTAAAATCTTTCTTGCTAATCTTACTTTCTATCCAAGTAATAAAATCGAAATAATCGAGTGCTTTTTTCTCAAGCGGATCTTTTAATTGCATCTCTAAATTTTCTTTTAATTCAATAAATGCCTTTTTTAATTCGCTAGAAGTATTGATATGTGGCATTTTTTCTTTTATAAATCGAAGCACTATACTTTCAAATTTATATAATTTATTACGTTTGTAGAGGAAACGATAGGTTGATATTGTTGCGTATGGAAGTAATTCCTCTTCACCTTTTTCCCAGAAAATAATTAATCGGATAATTCGTGCGAAACTCTGAATGTCATCTCTTAATGATAAATCATTTTCGTTAATAATTTCATTTAATGCTTTGATGGCTTTTGAATGTTTGTCGTTTACAAAATAAACAATGGCCATATTAAATTTAAAAAGCACAATATCTGAGGCAGGAATTTTGTCGCTGTAAAATGCAATTCCTAAATTTATTTCATCCACAATTTTTTCTGCCTGTTCGTAATCGCAAGCCTTTATTGTTACTCCCAATACAAGTTTGTAAGAAGTTACCCATAGTAAAATATTTTCTCTGATGTTGTGAGCTGCAAGTGAACGAATTTTTTCGAGATAGGATTTTATTTCATTTGCTTTTTGTAAGTTGATTAAGTTAACTACAAGGTTGTTTAGAGAAACAATGTACTTCTCAAATTCCTCTTTTCTTAACTTCGTTGGAATAGATTCAAGTAGATCAATGTTTCTTTTTGTGTAAAATAAACTCTTGAAATTGTTTCCGGATGAAGTATAATAAACGGTGTTTATATAATTCAAATAATACTTATCGTTGAAATTTAAATTTTTGTAATCCAGTTTACTGTATTTTCGAATCACCTCATTGATTAATTCCAGATCTTTTTTCGACCTAGCAAATCCTTTTTTTCGGATCATAGTAAAAACTCCAAGTACTTCACTTTTTAATTCCAAAGTAAGTTGTATGCTTTTTAAAATAGCATCTTCTTCAATAAAAACATTTCTATGAAAATTTTCTTGGTCGAAATCTCTGTTTGTAGCCTGCAAGAGTTTTGCTTTCCATTCTAATATTTCTAAGAGTCTGGTTTTCTTATCTGTTGCAATAGCTAGCTTTTCAGCCTTAGTATGTAATTTCTGACATTGTTTATAAAGTCCTTTTTGATAAAGAAAATCGATATCAATAAGCATTTCTTTTAATTCGATATCGATTGTGGAACCTGCATGAAAATTGCGCATGCTTTTTAAAATCAATTGATGCAAGTAATTTTTTACAGCAGCAAAACGATTCATAAAAGATTCTCCATCAAACTTTTCTTTTATAGCTTCTTCATTATAATTTTTTTGGGATCCGATTACATCAAACAATGGAACATAATTATTTTGTTCTCCAATAACATGTCGAGAAGCATAAATTTTGAAAAACCGCTTTTCTGATTGTGAGAGCGATTTTATTAGTTTATGTAGTTCATCTGAAGCTATCATGAAATAGTATAAATATTACATTAAAGTATTATCAAATATAGCAATAATATATATTATATCAAATTAGACTTAGTATAATAAATGCATTATGAAATAAATTTGGCTTATTTAGTGAGTAATTTAGATGTAAGAATTTAGTTAATTCTGTGCAAATAATGACAACGAAACCAACAGACCTTCTTCTGCCACTCAGATTATTTGTTCCTAAGAACAAGTTATTAGGAATGTGTTTCGTTGTTCTTTTTTCAATTACTTCAATACAAGCACAAACTACAATTTATACTCAGCCTTTCAGTGGAACATTAGCTGCGAGTGGATGGGCCGTTAATAATTTAGTTGCACCATGGGGAAATGCTACATTTTTTGGATTAGCTAATCTTTGGCAAACTGGTGATACCGAATCCGGAATGACTGCCAATGTATGCGGTGGAGCTGGTTTGGGAGATCCATCACTTTTTATGGAATGTACAGGACTAGCATCAGGTGCAGCATATTTATCTGATATTAATACAAACAGAAGGGTTGGTTCACCAAATATTAGTACTGTTGGCTATACAAATATTACGGTGGAATTTGATTTTATTGGAGATGGAGAAGGCACAACTGACAAAGGTTATTTAGTATATAGTATAAATGGAGGCACAGGATGGGTTGTTCCAACAGGAGCTCCAACATCAACAAATCCAGCAATGGGTGGAGGAGGAAGCATTAATAATCTAAAATCACAAATTTGTGGTTCTGGTCAGGGTCGCTGGACACATATTACTTGGACTATGCCTGTGACTTGTGAAGGAATTACAAACTTAAGAGTTGGTTTTGTTTGGCAGAGCAATAATAATTCTCTTGGAAGCGATCCATCTTTTGCTGTTGATGATGTAACTATAACTGGTATTCTTACACCATCACCAATTGAGTTGATAAGTTTTACTGCAAAATATAATTCAGAAAAAGTTGTTAATCTTGATTGGATCACTGCTACTGAAATTAACAATGATTTTTTCACTATCGAACGTTCTGTTGATGCAATCAATTTTTCTGATATTATTTATTTAGATGGAGCAGGAAATAGCTCTCAGATTAATGCATACAACAGAATTGATGCGAACCCACTTGCGGGTGTTTCCTATTATCGTTTAAAGCAAACGGATTTCAACGGAGATTTTTCTTATAGTAATATTGAAGTTGTAAATATTGCGGAATCAGATTTTGAAATTATTAATACTTATTCTTTCAATGATCAGCTTGAAATAACAATGCATTCCCAAAGGGACATTCAACTGAATTTAGAATTGTTTAGCATTGAAGGAAAAAAAGTTTTTTCATCGATTGATAAATTAAATGACGAAGGAAAAAAAATTATTATTCCAACTTCATCTTTTAGAAAAGGTGTTTACATAATTAAGGCATCTGACGGAAATAAAGTAATTTCAAAAAAGATTATTTTATAATAGATGATTCACTTACTCAAGCAACCATTTTACCACCGATTACATCTAATAAATAGCCATAATTTGAATTATTATTATTAATTCTTAACTTGGTGAACTATTTAAAAAAACTCGAACTCCTTATACAAAAAGAATATATGAAAAACATTACTTTTTACAGACTTAAAATTAAAGGTTCTGTGATAAAGGCTTTTGCTATTACTGCATTGCTATTATCACTTTTTTCTTTTAATGCAAAGGCACAGGTTTTTTGGACAGAAGCATTTCAGAATTCGTGTGCCTCGGGTTGTTTTGCAAATACTTATGTTGGTCCAAATGGGGCATGGACTCAAACAGCAACTGGAGTGAATGATATAGAAGCCAATAAGTGGTTTGTAAGTGGGGCGGAATGTGGAAATGCAGCAGGTGCTTGTGGTTCAACATGTGGTGCAGTAGATCCATCATTACACATGGGTGCGGATGATGGGTTTGTATTTGATCCTGGAGCGGCTTATGATGCTGGGGGACTTTGTGGTTTTCTTTTTTGTGTCCTAACAGACATGAGAGCCGAATCACCTACGATAAATTGTTCTGCATATTCTGGAATAACACTTTCATTTAATTATATTGAAAATGGGCAAGGCTTAATTGACGATGCAACATTATGGTATTTTGATGGGGCAACTTGGTCTCAAATTGACCCCTTAGCAAAAACTCTTTTTGGAGGTTGTGCTCCTCAAGGATTGTGGACAGCTTTTTCAATTGCTTTGCCTGCAAGTGCAAATGCAAATCCAAATGTTAAAATTGGTTTTAGATGGGTGAATAATGATGACGGAGTTGGAACGGATCCATCATTTGCAGTTGATGATATTACTTTATCTGTTCCTACATCCAACACAATTACAACTGGAACAATAACAGGAAGCCCATTTTGCGCTTGTAGTGCAATGAGTGTGCCTTTCACAAGTACTGGAACTTTTACTGCAGGAAATATTTATACAGCACAATTATCAAATGCAGTAGGTAGTTTCGCTGCTCCAACAACTATAGGAACATTAGTAAGTGTTGCAAATACCGGAACTATTGCTTGTACTATTCCTTGTGGAACACCAACAGGAACAGGATACAGAGTAAGAGTAATTAGTTCAACTCCTCCTGTTACAGGAACAGACAATGGTGTAAATATTATAATCAATTCGGTAGTTGTACCTTCTGTAACTATTGCTGCCGTTCCTTCCGGACCAATATGTGCGGGAACATCGGTAACATTTACAGCTACTCCTACAAATGGCGGAACAACTCCAACATATCAATGGCAAGTAAATGGAACCAACGTGGGTGGTGCAACATCATCAACATTTACAACAACAACATTAGCGAATGGAGATATTGTAACTGTTGTAATGACATCCAATGCGCCCTGTCCGACACCAGCAACTGCAACATCAACAGGAATTACAATGACAGTAAATCCAATTGTTGTTCCTTCAGTAAGTATTGTATCAACAGGTTCAATAATTTGTGCTGGTGATCCAGTAACATTTACAGCAACTCCTACAAATGGTGGAACATCACCAACCTATCAATGGCAATTGAACGGAACAAATATTGGTGGTGCAACATCATCAACATTTACTTCTTCTACATTGGTGAATGGAGATATCATTACAGTAATCATGACTTCCAATGCTCCGTGTGCATCACCAACAACAGCAACATCTAATCCTATTACAATAACTGTTTCTGCTTCTGTTCCTGCTTCCGTTAGTATAACTTCAACGGGTGCTACAATTTGTGCCGGTGATTTAGTTGGATTTACTGCTACTTCAACAAATGGTGGAGCAACTCCAACTTATCAATGGCAATTGAACGGAAGTAACATTGGTGGTGCAACTTCTTCTACTTATTCTTCTTCTACTTTAGTGAATGGAGATATTATTACTGTTATCATGACTTCCTCATTAAGTTGTGCAACAGGTTCTCCAGCAACATCAAATACAATTACAATAACAGTTGTTGCTTCAGTTGCAGCTTCTGTGAGTATTGCAGCTGTTCCGAGTACAACAATTTGTGCCGGTGATTTAGTTGTGTTTACTGCAACACCAACAAATGGTGGAGCAACACCAACTTATCAATGGCAAATAAATGGAACAAATGTGGGAGGTGCAACTTCTTCTAATTTTAGCTCAACCACTTTAGTGAATGGCGATGTTGTAACTGTTATAATGACATCTTCTTCAAGTTGTGCAACTGGTTCGCCTGCAACTTCTAATTCAATAACAATTACTGTTAATCCTATTGTTACGGCTTCTGTTTCAATTGTTGGAGCACCAACAACTATTTGTATTGGAGATCCAGTTACATTTACTGCGACTCCTACAAACGGTGGAACACCAACTTATCAATGGCAAGTAAACGGAACAAATGCTGGAACAAATTCTGCAACATTTACTACAACCGGTTTATCAAATGGAGATGTTGTAACTGTTATCATGACTTCTACAGCGCCTTGTGTAACTGGTTCTCCATCTACTTCAAACACAGTAACGATAACCGTAAATTCTTGTTCGCCTCCAGTTGCAAACTTTACTGCGGATCAAACTGTTTTTTGTACGACTCCTGCTTGTGTCAATTTTACTGACTTAAGCACGAACTCTCCAACGTCTTGGTCGTGGTCGTTTCCAGGTGCTTCACCAGCAACTTCAACATCTCAAAATCCTACAAACATTTGTTATTCATCTAATGGTTCGTATGATGTTACTTTAATTGCAAACAACGCTGACGGTTCAGATACCTTAACTCAAACTGGATACATCACAGTTGGTGCGCCTGTTACAGTTACTGTTTCTGGAAACATGGTTATCAATGCTTGTGAGTCTACAACTTTGTATGCTAGTCCAAGTGATGGAACGTATACTTGGTCAGGAGAAAGTTCTACTGGTCCAGAAGTTACTGTGTCACCAACCGTGACGACTACTTACACTGTCACTTATACTAGTCCTGCCGGATGTACTGATTCAGAAACGGCAACAGTTGTTGTAGAAAATAGTTTCACTTATTTTATGCCTACAGGATTTTCTCCTAATGGTGACGGAATAAATGATGTGATTCAAGTCCATGGTAGAGGTATTGATTTTATCAGTTTAAAAATATTTGATAGAATAGGAGAAAAAGTATTTGAAACATCAAACCCAAATGAAGCTTGGGATGGTAGGTTGATTGGACTTAAAATGAATAACAATGTTTTTGTGTATGATTTGTTAGTCGTCTTTTGTGATGGCAGTGAAGCCAAAGAACATGGAGCAATTATGCTTGCTAGATAAAATTTAACAAAATTATTTTCAGTTAAAGAAAAAATTATGATAAAAAAAATAACATTATTTGCAGCTATAGTTTTAAGTGCTTCTATAGTTGGTCAAGATTTACATTTTTCGCAATTTTATTTAGCACCTTTAAATGCTAATCCTGGAAACACAGGGGCAATAAATACCGATATCAGAGCATATAGTTTGTATCGTATGCAATGGTTTACTGTTACTAGTCCATACAAAACTTTTAACATTGCTGTTGACGGACCAATATTCAAAAAAAGAATGTTGAGTGATGATTTTTTTGCTGCAGGATTAAATATTGTTAGTGATAATGATGGACCGTTTCGTTTAAAAACACAATCGTATAATGCATTGCTCTCTTATACTAAATTTATTGGTGGCCGACAAAAACATAACATTACTTTAGGTTATACCATTGGATATAATATCAGAACAGTTTCTTTAGGTGGTGTGAAATGGGATAGTCAGTATAATCCAGTTTCTGGAACGTATGATCCCGGTTATGGTGTTGCTGAAGGCGGAGGCGGAACAGGATTTTTAGATATGTCGACAGGACTTGTTTGGAATTTTAGAACCAACCATTTATTCAGAAGTGCATTAGGATTTTCATTTCATCATTTTACTGCTCCTAGATATAGTATACTTGGAGGATCAGAAAGATTAATTCCGAAATTTGGTGTTCAATGGAACATTGGATATAAGTTAAGTGAAACAAGTAACACAACTTTATTGCCTAGTTTAATTGCATATCAGCAAGGTTCTTCTTTATTGTTGAATGGAGGATTAAATGTGAAATATGTTTTAGAAGAAGCATCACTTTATACTGATAACCAAACAGACAAATCCGTTTATTTTGGCGTGTTTTACCGATTCAGAGATGCTGTGTATGTGACTTTCAGATATGAATATAAAGAGTATGGAATTGGTGCAGCCTATGAAGTTACTGTATCTAAATTAACTCCTACAACTAAGTCGGTTGGTGGTTTTGAAATTTTTCTTCAGTATAAAGGAATATTTAAAAATAAATTATCTAAGAAAACGAGCGTAAGATTTTTGTAGAACGAATTGATATAAAATAAAAATCCCCCCGAGTACTCGGGGGGATTTTTTATGGGTAATATTCATAAGCTCCAAGATCAGGAAGCGGACCATTTGGTCTTGTCATTCCTCGAATATCTGATGGATAAGGAGTAGCGATTAAAGTACTACCTTTTTCTGCAGCAAATGCAGTTGGCGAACCAATTCTGTAATTATTTATTGTTACATCAGCAAATCCAGGATCGCTATTCATTGGTGTAACATAATGCCCATCTGGGGTTCTTGTAGTTCTTACATCACAATAATCAAATTTGTATGAAAATTCTCCAGTTGTTAAAGCGGAATCCATTCCAACTTCTTCTGCAATATCTCCATAGATGATACAATTTCCAAAATAGCAACTATCAAGTGGTCGAAGAATTTCTCCAACTATATCCGAATAATAATGATTACCCATTACAAGTGTTGGAGTAACTCTACTATCGTATGTCCAGTAATTTGCAAATGTGCAATGTTCGAATTTATATTTTCCACCAATGGTAAGCGCGGCTACATATTGCCCGCAATTTGCAAACACACAATTTACTGCTCTAATATGTGCACCTTGTCCGAACAAAGCAGCAGCCGACATGTTTTTCACAATTGTATTAGTCAAGCGAAGTGTTGGAATTGTTGTAGATGCAACTGTATCCACTTGAATTCCTATTCCTCCATTTTTAATAATTGCGTAATCAATAATATTATTTTTACTTAATCGTGATAACCATATTTTTCCCCATTGACCTGGAACATCTTTGTATTCAGCTTCTAATCGGTCGCCTTGAATAGTAACTTCATTACCTAAATCACCATCAATGATTAAAGTTCCATCTTTATAGACCCATAACACAGAGTAGTTGTGAAGGTATACGCGCGTTCCAGGCATCATTGTTAAAGTGCATGCCGAATCAACAACTGCATATCCAAAAATTAAATGCGGTTTATCATTTGTCCAAACATCATTGCAACTTATTATTGAATATGGCGGGAAACCATTTGTTGGGAAAACAGTTGGACTATGCAAATAAACATCCTGACCGATTGCAATCAATTTTACATCCTGAATATTTCCATTTGTTTCAAAAATGATAGAATCTTTTATAACAACGGGAAGACTTCCAGAAGGATTAACATAAACCTGAACAAAAACATACATACTATCTCCGCCTAAAATTTCTATATCGGTAAGCACTGGCATGGTTGCTGTGGTTGAAATTCCGTCAATATTTAGTTTGAATGCAGAACCTGAGCCACCCGCTAAATATGCTTTTGAAATATTGATTGGTTGTTCATGTGGATTATAGATTCTAAAAAGTTTTGTGGTTGAACCAGCGTATTGAAAAACAGTATCAAACATTATTGAATCAGTCGAAAACCCAAGTTTTGCGCTTGAATCGGTAATTAATTCATCTTTTTTGCAAGATGATAATGCAACAAAAATAAGCAGACAAAAGGGTAGAACTTGTTTCAATTTCATAGTGCAAAGATAGGATAAGCCGTAAATTAACGGAATTTGAGTGAAATTATTTTAAAAGCTTTTAAAAACAGAAATTAATACTTTATTTAGGCTAACAACTGAAGTGGCACGCAGAGCGGAGTCGAAGTGTTTACGGAGCTTTTGTGTAGGTATAAGTATGGAATTTCCTAAGAAATAGCATCAATCAATAAAAAAACTTAAATTTGTATGTCAAGGTGCCTTGTAATATCGTTTTTATGTTTGCAACGTTTTGTAAATCAATATTTTATTAATTATCAGTTAAAGTACTTTTCTTCCGTTAAATCGGAACTACTCTATATGAAGCATGTAAGGTTTTTTTACTTATTGCTAATCACGCTTGCATTCAGCACGCGCAATGCTTCGGCTCAAACAACTTTTGGTTCAGAAGAAGAATTAAAAACACAAGCATCTAAATTGTTTGATGAAGACAAATTTGAAGAAGCTTATCCATTATACTCTCAACTTACTAGTATTTATCCCAAAGACCCCAATTATAATTATCGTTTAGGTGTTTGTATGCTTTATGCAAGCGATGATAAAGAAAAACCGATTGCTTTTTTAGAATTTGCGACCAATAAACCTGATGTTGAAAAAGAAGCATTTTTTTATTTAGCAAAAGCTTATCATTTGAATTATCGATTTGATGATGCTATCAAAGAATACAATAGATATAAAAACGTTGCATCTGGAGCAAAGGCCGAAAAATTGATGGTTGACAGACAAATTGAAATGTGTAAGAGTGGTAAAAAGCTTCTGCGTAATTTGACCGATTTGATTGTTATTGAGAAAAAGGAAATGAGTCGCACCGATTTTTATCGTTCTTATGATATTTCCGGTATTGGCGGAAAGCTTTTGGCTAAGCCAGATGAAGGGTCTTTCAAGTCAGCAATTGACAAAAAGAAAAAGGAGAATTCGATAATTTATTTAGCTTCAAATAACAATCAAGTATTTTTCTCAAGTTATGGTGATAACACAGATCAAGGAAAAGATATTTATATCATCCGTAAACTTCCAACTGGAGAATGGAGTAAGCCTCTTACACTTGGATATCCTGTAAATACAGAGTACGATGAAGATTTTCCTTTTCTTCACCCCAATGGTAAGGTTTTGTATTTCTGTTCAAAAGGTCACAACTCCATGGGTGGTTATGATATTTTTAAAACCACTTTAAATGAAGAAACAAATACTTGGAGCAAACCTGTGAATCTTGATTTTCCAATCAATACACCTGATGACGATGTTTTATATGTTACTAATGAAGATGAAAAAGAAGCTTATTTTTCTTCTTCAAGAGCAAGTAAAACTGGAAAGACGGCAGTTTATCATATTAATGTAGAGCGCAGACCAATTGATGTTGCAATTATAAAAGGCGCAGTAGTAAAGAATCGCGACAACCAAGCTTTGGATGTTAAGATTACCATCAAAGACTTAAACGACAATGTTATTCTTGGAATTTTTAATTCAAAAGCTGCAAACGGCGTTTATTTAATAAATATTCCAAACGGAGGAAAGTTTTTGTTTACAGTTGAAGCTACTGGATTTGCAACTCAATCGGATGTTGTTACAGTTCCTGTTCAATATGCTTTCCGACCAATGAAGCAAGAAATCAGTTATGAAGTTGGAACAGATAAATTAATTATTAAGAATTTGTTTGATGAAATTATGGATGATGCGAGTTATTTACTTGCACTTAATTTCATTAAAGAAAAATCTAAATTGGATGTGAATGCAAATGAAGTTAGCAATACTAGTACTTCTAATGCAATCAAAGACACGGCAAACACAACAGATGTAGCAGATAATGCAACAAAAGCTACAAGTACTAATACAACCAAATTAACAAACGATGATATTGTTAAGATTGGTTATTCCGATGCAGAAGATGTTGCAAAAGAAGCGACCGATTTAAAAGAACAAGCCGATGTTGCATTGGTGTTGGCTAATCAAAAAAATGAATTAGCCATTAATAAAGCAAAAGAAGCAGAACAGTTATTGAATGACGCTTCTACGATGTCCGACAATGTAAAAAAACAAGCAACCATCGAAGAAGCAAATGCCGCTACAAAAGAAGCAGAAGACTTAAACGAGGAAACTGTTGCAGCATTTAATTTAGCTAAGAAAATAGAATTTAGAGCTTCTGCAAAAAAGCAAGAAGCAGAACTTTCATTACAGTATGCAAAAGATTTAGAAGCAGCAGTGAAATCTAAAAACAGCGACCCTGCTTTATTTGCTAAGTTAGAAGGACAACAGAAAAAATTAGATGATTTAGCAGAACAAAACAACAATCCAACTTTAGCAAACAGCTTGAAGATGGATTTAGATAATAAAAAACGTGAATGGGAAAAAGCAGTTCAGGCATCAGCAGACATAAAGCAAGAAATTTCTGATAACGAAGCTTTAATTATTACTACACAAGCAGATGCGGAAAAAGAAAAAAACACCAAAGTGAAGCAAGGCTTGTTAGATCAGGTTGCAGGATTGAAAATGGACACAGAAGAAAGCAAAAAAGATTTAGCTCTTAATGATCAAAAAGCTGCTCAACTTCAAAAAGAATACAATGGTGCTGTAAATGAAACGGAATTAGTTAGCAGTGTTTATGATAAAGCAAAAACAGTTACTAATGAAAAAGCTGCTGCTGATGTTGCAATGATTGATAAAGCAAAACTAGAGGCTCAAGTAAATACAATTAAAAATACGACAACCACAGCAACTACTAACAATAGCATTGCTGTAAATACAATAAAAACAGTAGACAATGCCATAGTTGATAATACAACTAAAACAACCGATAATACTGTAGTAGATAATAGAAGTAAAACAATCGATAATACTTTAGTAGATAATTCAACTAAAACAACTGATAACACGGTTGTAGATAATACAACAATTGATAGTACATCTGAATTAAAAGTTGATTACTCTAAGAAGTATTCGGATGAAATTGCGGCGATAGATAATATTACAAATGAATTAGAGCGAGAAAATAAAAAAGTAGAAGTGTTAAAAGAGTGGATCACTGCTATTAACGATGAGCTGACTACTAAAAAAGCCGAAGTAAAAACAGAGAAAGATAAGACTAAGAAAAAGGAGGTGAATTCTGAAATTGCAGCACTTGAAAAAGAATTAAAAGACAAACAAAAAACAACAGCTACCACTTTGGCAGCTCTAAAAAAGTTGAAAAAGGAAAATGTTGTTGCTGATAATACAACTAAAACTACTGATAATGCTGTTGTAGATAATACATCTTCAACTCCAACAGTAAATATCGATAAAAAGTATTCGGAGGAAGCTGCAACAGCAAACGCAATTAGCAATGAAGCGGATAGAGAAAAAGCAAAAGGAGATGTATTAATGAATTGGAGTAAAGCTATTGATGCTGATGTTGCAAAGAAAAAGCAAGAAATGGAAGCAAGTGATGATCCTGAAATAAAAGCCTTGCTTTCAGTTAAGATTAAACAAGGAGAAGAATTATCGATCCAAAAACAAAAAGAAGCAGTAATTAGTTTAGGAAATGCGAATCGAATAAATAATCGTGCTTTAGTTACAAATACAACTAAGACAAGCGACAATACAACAAAAACGACTGATAATACAGTTGTTGATAACACAACAAAAACAGTAGATAATACTGTTGTAGATAATGCTACCAAAACAACTGATAATACAGTTGTTGATAACACAACAAAAACAGTAGATAATACTGTTGTAGATAATACTACCAAAACAACTGATAATACAGTTGTTGATAATACAACAAAAACCTTAGACAATACAATAGTTGATAATGCAACTAAAACAACTGTTGCAACTACAAGTTCTGAAGAAAAGGGTTTTGTTTATTCTTCAACCTCGGCTAGAGACCAAGCAACTAAGTCAAATGCTTTAAATAAAGAAGCAGAAAATTTAACAAGTCAATCCAATGATTTAAAATCAAAAGCCGCTGCTGAAAATAATACGACAACTAAAAATACAATTTATGCAGAGGCGGAAGAATTAGCTAAGGAAGCAGAAAGCAAAGAAATTGAAGCAGCAACAATTATTGCAATTGCTAACAAAAAAGAATACAACGATAATCAAAACAAATTAGAACAATTTGCAACAGCAACAAAAGGAAATGCAGCGGATGATATTTCAATGGCAGAGATGATGAAAGATGAAGCTGTTATTTATTTTAATCGTGCAGAAAAATCACGTGAAGTTGCAAATAATACTACTGTTTTTTATGAGAAAGAAACAGTTTTAGAGGATGCATATAAAAATGAAATGATTGCTTTGGAAAAACAAAAGAAAGCAAATGCAATCTATTTAAAGTACACACCAGATGTTACCGTGAAAACGACTGACAATATTGCAGTTAACAATACATCAAAAACAACTGATAACGCTGTTGTTGGTAACACTACAAAAACAGTAGAAAATACTGTGGTAGACAACGCCACCAAAACAAATGATAACACTGTTGTTGATAATACAACAAAAACAGTAGACAATTCAATAAAAACTACAGATAATACAATAGTAGCTAATACAAACAAAACAGTTGACAATACGGTAGTAGATAATACCACTAAAATAATTGATAATGCAGCCGTAAACAACACTACTAAAACTGTTAATAATACAACAGCAGAATTTTTTGTTAAAACTATAGTCCCAGTTTATTCTGCAACAAAACCAATTCCTGTTAATGAAAAATTGCCGGAAGGATTAATTTTTAAAGTTCAAATTGGAGCATTCAGAAATCCAATCCCGCAAGATTTATTTCAAGGAATGTCGCCAATAACCGGAGAAACCACTCCTCAAGGCTTTACAAGATATACTGCAGGTGTATTTACAGCATTTACAACGGCAGATAAAGTAAAAAATGAAATTA
>CAMCUO010000059.1 GCA_945879015.1 Chitinophaga pinensis
GCTAATCCGCTAAAAGAAAAACTAAAGTAGCCGTCATTCCGAGCGGAGTCGAGGAAAAGGATAGACGGATTAAACTTAAAAAGAAAAACAATGTTTACGAAACAATTATCAATTATCGCTCTTTTAGCGATTGGAAGTTTAAATTCAATTGCACAAGATCAAGACCCGAAAGCCAAAAAAGTGCTCGACGAATTAAGCTTAAAAACAAAAGCATACACAACAATTAAAGCAGAGTTTTCTTGGGTAGTAGAAAAGAAAGATAAAACCAAAGATTCGCAGAGCGGTAAAATTCAAACCAAAGGAGCAAAATATAAATTAGAGATTCCAGGACATGAAATTTATTGTGATGGTAAAACAGTTTGGGATTATATTAAAGATGCCAATGAAGTTCAAATAAAGGATATGGAAGCAGGAGGAGACGATGCAGTAAATCCTTCAAACATTTTTACCATCTATGAAAAAGGGTTCAAATATAAATTTGACAGTGAAGATGCAGCAACTCAAAATATCAGCTTATTTCCAACAAACCCTGATAAAAAGAAATTTCATACCATTAAGCTTACGATTGATAAAGCAAAAAAACAAATTAGTAGTGTTAAGATGTTTATGAAAGATGGAAGTACTCAAACCTATACAATCAAAACATTTGCAGGTAGCACACCTATTGCTGATACAGATTTTGTTTTTGATACCAAGGCACACAAAGGAATTTCAATTGAAGATTTGAGGTAATCAAAAAAACAATTTTAAAACGCCTCTCTGAGTTATTCAGAGAGGCGTTTTTTATGATTAAAATGGGTAATGGAGTAGGTGGGTATGTTTGCATTTGGTAAGCCTTTTAGATGTTATAGAATTAATACAAAACACTAAGCGGGCTTGGAAAATACAAACATCAAAAGTAATGGCAACAACATTATTCGATACTTAAAAACAGGGGGTCTCTTTTTCAACTAAAAAAAAACGTAATGATAGCAAGGTTTTTAAACTAATTTTAGGGCTTTTATTTGATTAGTCGGTTTATAGTGATTATTTATCTACAATCACAAACTCTGTTCTACGATTTTTTGCTCTGCCAACTTCCGTTCCATTATCCGAAATAGGAAAACCAGCACCGTAACCTTGAAAATTAATCAATCTACTTTCTTCAATTCCTTTTGCAAGTAACAAATCTCTTACACTAAAAGCTCGGTCGGTAGACAAAGCCAAATTTGATTTTGCATCACCTACGTTATCTGTATGTCCGCGCACCTCAATTTTTATAGTTGGATTAGCTTTTAAAAATTCAGAAAATTCATTAATCACAACTGCAGAACTAGGATCTAAATCCGCTGAATTAGTTTTATAATAGATATTGTTTAGCAAATATGTTTTCCCTACCCGAATTGTATCCACTTGCATATCCACCTTTACAGGCTTAGCCTTTACAAGTGAATCTTTTTTAATTAACTGAGAACTGAAAGCATAATTTTCTTTTTTTACAGTGATGATTAAATCACTTTTTGCTTTTGTATTTACAACTACGGCATAACTTCCTGTAATAGTATCTACCATTCCTTCAGTCACTTTATTTGTAACTGCGTCTTTTACTTCAACCGTAAAACCAACAGCTGGCCCCTTTCCAAAATCTTCTATTTTTCCTTTGAAAAAGGCAACTTCATCCGGACGAGCTTCTTTATACAATTCAAAAGAATAAATATCATGTTTGCCAACAGATTTTCCATTTGCACGCGAAGGTTCATTAGATGAAAAATAACCTAAATGACCATCCGTACTTACAAAAAATCCTAAATCATCTCTTTCTGTATTGATAGGAATTCCAATATTTTTAGGCTCACTCCATTTTCCATCATCTCCTCTTTTAGAAAGAAAAATATCAAATCCTCCAACACCAGGATGACCATCAGAAGAAAAATAGAGTGTTTGAAAATCGGAATGAATAAAAACAGATTTTTCGTCAAATTGTGTATTTATTATCGGACCAAGATTTTCGGGCTTGCTCCATATTCCAGTAAAAACATCTTTTACGCTAACATATAAATCAACTCCTCCTCTTCCACCTTTTCTATCGCTTGCAAAATAAAGTGTTTTACCATCGGATGCTATACTTGGTTGTGAATCCCAATAAATAGGGTCATTAATACCTTCTACTTTTTTTGCTTCTGTCCATTCACCATTAATATTATCGGCTGTATAAATATCAAAATTTAAAACTGGTCCGCCTTCATCTTTTCCTCTAGTAAAAAAAATCTGTTTGTTATCAATCGTAATAGTTGCACCACCTTCTGCTCCATCTTTATTAAATGGATATGGCATTCGCTGTCCTTTATTAAATTCTCCGTTTGTTTTGTTACGAGTCGCATAACTAAACAATTCCATTTCTTTATCCGTTTGATAAACTTCATCTTTATTCACATAAGGTTGTTTACGAGTAAACAACATTATTTCATCATCGGAAGAAATTATTGGAAGGTATTCGTCTTTTTCTGTGCAAATACCAGCTACAGGCTGAGGATCAAAGGGAACTTTATTTTTAAACAAATCGCTATACACTTTTGCATAGCGCAACATTTGTCGCGCTTGACCTAAAAGTGCATCATAATCTTTGTTGAATTTTTTTTCATCATCGTCTTTGAAATCGATGTATTGTTTTAGATATTTTGCACAATCATCATAATTTTCATCTTCCCAAGCAATGAATCCTAAATAGTAATATGGGTCGGAATGGTATTTCGGACAAACTGCAATAACCTTTTTTAGATAAGGTTCAACAGGTTTGTATTTTTGTTCAGCTATGCTAAGTGTTTTTATTCTTTCAGAGGCAAAAGCAAAATTGGCATCCACATAATCTGGTTCCAATTCCATTGCCTCTTTTAGAAAAGCAAGACGTTCTTCTTTTTTGAATTTTTTGTCAGTGCCTTGCTCGTATAGCTTAGCAGCTTTTTTATTGTCAATTTCTTGGCATTTTGCTTCGTCTTGGGCTGACAAAGAGCAAGAGAATGAGCTTAGAAATAAGAATGATATTGCTTTGATATAGACTTTCATAAATCCCCCTAACCCCCTTTTCCAAAGGGGGAATTGATTCCATTTAAAATAATGTTTATCCTTTTTAATGATGTGACTTCTTAAATATAGACTTTCATAAATCCCCCTAGCCACCTTCATCAAGGGGGAATTGATTCCATTTAAAATAATGTTTATCCTTTTTAATGATGCGACTTCTTAAATATAGACTTTCATAAATCCCCCTAACCCCCTTTTCCAAGGAGGGAATTTGTTCTATTAAAGATTTTGTTTAATTATATAATACTCAATTCTATAAAAGATACAAGCTTAGTAATCTGAACTAACACACTTCGACTCCGCTCAGTTTGACAAACACTTTTGACTTATCTCTTTTGAATTTTTATTTTAGTTTGTTATCCGATTCCGCTTTTGCTTTAATTAAAATATTATCTGCTTTTTTATTTGCTTCTTCCAATATTGCTTGAACTTGCTTATCAACTTCTTTTTTAGCTGCAGGTGTGGCTGCTTTCGCTGCCATTTTTGCAACTGGATTTTTTATTGTTTCGATGTTTTTATCGATGGCAGCATATCCTTCTACTTTTGCTTTATCAGAAGCTACTTTTGCATCCGCTTTAATTTTATCGGCTTCAGCTTGTGCATCCTTCATAATTTTTTCTGCTTCTTCGCGTGCTTTTTCTTTTGCCATGTCTACACCTTGACTGATAATCTCTTTCACTTGCTCTTTTGCTCCTTGCTCGGTATTAAATAAATCTGTTTTCAAAGTTGGTTTCGTAACTGTTCCGCCAAACAAAGCTTTTATTTTTACTTTATCACCTAGTTTAACATTTGTTCCTGCTTGTGAATTGAGTTGCGCTAATAAACTTCCTGCAGCAGCGTTTGCTTGTGAGCCAAATTCGTCACGTGGAATCTCTAACTTCCATGTATAATCAATTGTTTGATCAAATCCTGTTGAACCTTTTACTGTTCCAGTAATTTTTCCTGCTTTGATTGGCATTTCATCAACAAATAATCTACCATCCTTAAATGTATATGTTGCATTCACATTTTCGAAAGTTAATTTTTTATATTTCTCTTGTTTCAAAGCATCAGCTAATTTGTTTATTGGCTCAAAGCCTTCAATGGTAACACTGCTAGTGATCAATCTTCCTCCACCTGTTAGTGTATTCATCACCGGCTCCATTTTTTCATCTAATAATGTAGTGAATTTTAATTTTGTTCCGAATTTACCTGTTGAGTATTTTGCAATCGGAGCAAGCTTTTCTACTGTATTAAACATTTTTACTGTTTTCGGAATATCAAAGTTGGCTATGTCTACATCAAAATCAACTGTAGGTTTTTTAGGATTTTGAGTATTGTATACACCAGTTAATGACATTGTTCCTTCTACTTCATCTAAGGTCAATTTCAAATTATCTAAAGTCATTTTGCTATCCTTAATTGCAACACCACCTGTTACTTTAGTGATTGTTAAATTATCATATAGCAATTTTCCAATGTTTGCATTTAAACGAACATCTAAATTTGATGGAACTTCAACAACAGCCATTGCAGCAGTATCAGCTGGAGCAGCGGTAGCAGCAGGCTTGGAAGTATCACTACTGCTCATCAATTCATTTACATCCAATAAAGTTGAGTTTAAATTAAAGCTTCCTTTTAGTAAAGAATCTTTTAAAGCATATTGCAAAAAGTTTTCGATCTTACCATCCATCTGAATATCACTTTTTCCAACTTGTGCATCAAACTTTGTTAAATTAACTGTTTTAGGATTAAACTCTAAATACATAGCAGAAATTTTTGTTGGATAATTCAACGATTTGGTTTGATAATTCATATCAAGTATCGCTAATTTTCCTTCTGCATGAAAATCTTCGTACTTTTCTTGTTCTATAGCGCTCATAAGACCTTTCATTTTTACATCGGCAGTAATCATACCATTTAAGTCATCTCCTTTTTCCATTGGAACAACATCTTTCATGGTAGCTAAATTAATTTTAGCAAGAACAGCTGCATTAATATTAGCATCTGAAACAGGAGTAGAAACGTGCATTGTGGCATCAATTGGGTTTCCTCCTAACTCAACATGGAATTTATTTAAATCGATAACCGTTGCATCCGGATCTCCAGTTTTGTTATCTACTAATAAATCAATTTGAATATTGGTTGCTGATTTTGGTAAAGACGGATATTGGAACATCGCATCTTGGATCAACAACTTACAACCGAATGCTGGCATTTTTTTATCGTTGTAAATTCCTTTTGCAAAACCATCTAAAGATAATTTACCAGATGTTTTTACATCTTTAAAATCAGCTGTATAAACTCCTGGCACCAATGATAAAATATTTTTAAACTCTGTCTGGTTGGCTTTGAATTTCAAATCCATATCCATGTCATCGCCAGGCATAGCGAAGAAACCATCCAAACCTAATGTCAATTCATTCAATGAAAATTCATTGTCTTTGAATGTGAATTTAAAATTCGGCATGTCCGCATCTAAATCTGCTTTGATGCGTGTTTTCACTTTGTTCATGTATGCAACACCACCGTATGTCATAGTGAATTTTTCAATTTCAGTTAAGGTTTCCAAAACAAAATTATCTGAAGTGAAATCGCCGCTCAAAGTGTGAGTCATATTATACAACTCTGTATAAAAACCCATTGATGCATCATCATAAACGATGTAAGCATTTTTGAGTTCAAATTTCTCTAGGCCCATTTTAAACGGAGCTGCTTTAGTTGTATCTACCGTTCCAGTACTATCAGCACTTGGCTTTGCAATATCCCAATTTGCTTTTCCATCTTTTAAAACCAATGCATGAATACGAGGTTGGTCAATTGAAATAGTATGAATCTCATATTTCTCACCATTGATAACGCTCATAAGATCCAAACCAACTGTAAGATTTTTAGCATACAATAAAGTATCGCCTTCAAAATCTCCAATATTAGCAACACTCACACTATCCACCGAAAGTGTAAAATCAGGAAAAGTGCTAAGCAATGTCAGATCGAATTCACCAAAATTTACTTTGGCATTCAATTCTTTGTTAGCTGTATCTTTTACAAACTGCACAATTTGCTTTTTGAATAAAAAAGGAGCAGCAATTAGTAAGATAATTAACAATAAGAATGTAATTCCTGTCCATTTTAGGATTCTTCTTAATAAACTTTTTTTCTTTTTCGGTTCCATTTGGTTCATTAGTTCATTGGTTCATTAGTTCATTGGTCGTTAAGCCCGTTCTGTGTATTTATTACGCAGATTAATTTTTTCTTTAATACGTCATTGCGAGTCACGCATTTTCGCGTGATGTGGCAATCTCTCACCAATGGTGGCAAATCTCCTAATCATGAAAGATTGCCACATCCCGCCCGATAGCTATCGGGTCGTGACTCGCAATGACGGTTCTAATTATTGTTTGTTCTTTTTATTTATCTTTTGAATTTTGACTTTTTCCTCTTTTAACTTTTGTCTATTGTCTATTGTTTTCTGCTGTCTACTATAATTTCGAACTCCTATGTCTTAATATATGATCCACCAAAACCAAGGCTGCCATTGCTTCTACAATTGGCACAGCTCGCGGCAATACACAAGGATCATGCCTTCCTTTTCCTGTCATTTCTACTACTTCATCTTTAGAATTTACTGTATTTTGTTTTTGCATAATGGTTGCTACCGGCTTGAAAGCGACACGGAAATAAATATCTTCACCGTTACTGATTCCGCCTTGTATTCCGCCTGAATGATTTGTCTTACACCTCACCCCTTGCCCCTCTCCTTCAGAGAGGGGTAAAAAAAGATCATTGTGTTTACTACCATTCATCTTTGCTCCTTCAAATCCACTTCCATATTCAAAACCTTTTACAGCATTGATGCTCAACATCGCTTTCCCGATATCTGCATGTAATTTATCAAAAACAGGTTCGCCCAATCCAACAGGTGTTCCTTTGATAACACAAGAGATCACGCCTCCGATTGTATCACCCGCCTTACGAACCTGTTCAATTTTTTGAATCATCGTATCGGCTATAAGTGCATCTGGACAACGAACTACATTCGAATCAATTTTAGAAAGATCTAAATCGTGGTAATCTTTTAATAATTTGATATCACCTACCTGAGAAGTATAAGCATTGATGGAAATTCCGTGTTGTTTTAAAATCAACTTTGCGATAGCGCCTGCAACCACTCTACAAACCGTTTCGCGCGCAGATGATCGTCCGCCACCACGATAATCGCGCATCCCATATTTTGCTTCATAGGTATAATCCGCATGAGATGGACGATAAACATCCACAATATGCTCGTAATCTTTTGATTTTTGATTTTCGTTGCGAATGACAAAGCCAATGGGCGTTCCCATGGTTTTTTCCTCAAAAATTCCAGAAAGAAATTCAACCGTATCGCTTTCTTTGCGCTGAGTAACAATGTGAGATTGCCCTGGACGTCTTCTGTCCAATTCGGATTGTATAAAATCAAGATCGATTTGAAGGCCTGCTGGACAACCATCAATAATTCCACCTAAAGCTTCGCCATGCGATTCGCCAAAAGTGCTTAAAGTAAAGAGTTTTCCGAAGGTGTTGCCTGCCATAAAATATCTGTAAACAGACAAATTTAATGAATAAAATGCGTATATTTTTAGCTAATCAAAAAAATAAAAAATCAATCTATAATACTAGGTAAATTCCTATCTTTCAGCCTTAATTGCAGTAGAATGAAGCTCCTTGTTAAAAATATAAAAACACTTGTTCAAACAGAAGAAAATCCTAAGCTCAAAGTGTTTGGGAAGGATATGAAAAATTTATCCTGCATTGAAAATGCATGGCTCGCAATTGAGAATGATAAAATTGCAGGATTCGGAAAGATGGATGATTGGGAAGGAATTTCGGATTGGACAAACTTAACCATTATTGATGCGACTGATAAAATTGTAATGCCAAGTTATTGCGATAGTCATACACATATTGTTTATGCTGGGAGTCGCGAAGGAGAATTTGTGGACAGAATAAACGGACTGACCTACGAACAAATATTTGAGCGCGGTGGTGGAATTTTAAATTCTGCAAAAAAATTACAAGAAGCGGCCGAAGAAGAATTAATTGAAAGCGCTTTAAAACGTTTGAACGAAATTATGTGGCAAGGCACTGGAGCAGTTGAAATTAAAAGCGGGTACGGATTAAGCACAGAAGCAGAATTAAAAATGCTACGTGTAATCAAAAAATTAAAAACACTTACACCATTAACGATCAAAGCTACATTCCTTGGCGCACATGCTGTTCCAGCCGAATACAAAAATGATAAACGCAAGTATATCGATCTGCTAATAAATGAAATGATGCCGAAAATTGCGCAAGAAAAATTAGCAGATTACTGTGATGTGTTTTGCGAACAAAATTATTTCACAAAAGAAGAAACGATTGAAATATTAACGGCAGCAAAAAAATTCGGCATGACTCCAAAAGTACATGCAGAACAACTGAGCAATTTTGGTGGTGTATTAGCAGGTGTTGAAGTAGAGGCAATTAGTGTCGACCATTTAGAATTTGTTGGAGACAAGGAAATTGAAGCATTAAAAAATTCGAAAACAATGCCAACCATTTTACCGGGTGCTGCTTTCTTTTTAAATCTGCCTCTTCCTCCTGCCCGCAAGATGATAGATGCAGGATTGCCTGTTGCAGTTGCCAGTGATTATAATCCGGGAAGCAGTCCGAGTGGAAACATGAATTTCATGCTTTCACTTTGTTGTGTGCAATATAAAATGACTCCGGAAGAAGCTATTAATGCAGCGACAATTAATTCAGCTTACGCGATGGATTTGAGTAAAACACATGGAAGTATTGCAATTGGGAAACAAGCGAATGTTTTTATTACAAAGGAAATTCCTAGTTATGCGTTTATTCCGTATTCGTTTGGTAGTAATTTGGTGGAGACGGTAATATTAGGTGGCAAAGTAATAGATTAGCCGCAAAGGCGCAAAGACGCCAAGATTTGTAAAATAAATTTTACAAATAAAAAAGAAAAAGAAAGAAAAGAACAACAGCTAGAACGCACAGGTAAAAAACTTTGTGCCTTTGCGTCTTAGCGGCAAAAATATCAACTATTAAACTTTAAAAGTATATGAACCAATTAATCGAATGTGTTCCAAATTTCTCTGAAGGGAACGACATGAACATCATCAAACAAATTACGAATGAAATTGAATCTGTTGATGGAGTGAAATTACTGAATGTTGATCCGGGTAAGGCAACGAACAGAACCGTTGTAACTTTTGTTGGAAATCCTCAAGCTGTTATTGATGCGGCATTTTTAGCAATTAAAAAAGCTTCCGAGTTAATTGATATGAGCAAACACAAAGGAGAACATCCTCGCATGGGTGCTACCGATGTTTGTCCGCTTATTCCAATTGCAGGAATTTCCATGGAAGAAACTGCAGAGTTTGCAAAAAAATTAGCCGCTCGTGTTGGTAAGGAAATTGGCATTGCAGTTTATTTATATGAAGCCGCTCAGGCAGATAAAAAAAGAAATAATCTATCCGTTATTCGTGGCGGAGAATATGAAGGTTTTTTCAAAAAAATAAAACTGCCGGAATGGAAACCGGATTTCGGTCCGGCTGAACATTCTGTAAAATCGGGCTCTACCGTGATTGGCGCAAGAGATTTTTTAGTGGCTTATAATGTGAATTTAAATACAACTTCAACAAGAAGAGCAAATTCAATTGCGTTTGATGTTCGTGAAGCAGGAAGAGTAAAACGCGAAGGAGATCTGGTTACCGGAAAAATTGTAACGGATGAAAAAGGAAATCCAGTAAACATTCCCGGTTCATTAAAATCAGTAAAAGCCATTGGTTGGTATATTGAAGAATATGGAATTGCACAAATTTCCATGAACTTAACCAACATCAATGTTACTTCGGTGCACAAAGCATTTGATGAAGTCTGCAACAAAGCTACGGAGCGTGGAATACGTGTAACAGGTTCTGAACTTGTAGGATTGGTTCCGTTAAAATCGATGCTGGATGCAGGAAAATATTTTCTTGAAAAACAAAATCGTTCGACAGGAGTTTCTGAAAAAGAATTAATCAAGATTGCAGTTAAGTCGCTTGGATTGGATGAATTATCTCCTTTCAAACCTGAAGAACGCATTATTGAATATTTACTAAAAAATGATTCCATGGCTCGATTAATCAAAATGGATTTAGTCGCTTTTGCTGATGAAACAGCGAGTGAGAGTCCGGCTCCAGGTGGTGGTTCCATCTCCGCTTATGTTGGAGCATTAGGAATTTCATTGGGAACAATGGTTGCTAATCTTTCTTCACACAAAGCAGGTTGGGATGAGCGATGGAAAGAGTTTTCTGATTGGGCTGAAAAAGGACAATATTTCAAAAACGAATTATTGAAACTGGTGGATGAAGATACCAATGCCTTCAATAAAATTATGACGGCCTTTGGATTGCCAAAAGCAACTGAAGAAGAGAAAAAAGCAAGAACGCAAGCCATACAAGATGCTACAAAATACGCAACTGAAGTACCATTCAAGGTAATGCAATTGTGCTACGATTCAATGGAAGTAATTAAAGCAATGGCCGAAGTGGGTAATCCAAATTCGGTCACGGATGCTGGTGTTGGTGCTTTATGTGCACGCTCAGCAGTAATGGGTGCATTCTTGAACGTGAAAATAAATGCTGGAGGATTAACAGATAAAGCCTTTGCAGAAAAACTAATTGCTGAAGGCAGCGCATTAGAAGCTAAAACGAATGAGATGGAGGCAGCGATATTGAAAATAGTTAATGGGAAGATATGAGATGAATTTATATTTAAGAAATTGTGACAAATGACAATATTTTCAATAACGAATAAATAAGTAAACACTTAAAATCCTATGCTACTGATTACTCGAATAAGACTGAAAATACGGAAGCACACTGCTTTCCGAAGGTTCTTTTATTCGTTTGCTTTCCGTTTACTACTTCTCGACTTTAAAAAAAATCAATTACTCTTAATTTTCTGGTTGGTATTTTTCGGTATCATCACCAACAGTGTTGCTCCACGTTATGGTGTTGCTTATTTGTTTTGGGGGCCTGAGTATTTTGATAAAATGAGTTTCTACTCTTATTTTATGACAGGCTTTGCTTGTGGCGGATTTATTATGGCTTACAACATTGCCAGCTATATTAAAAATGGTTTCCGGTTTCCGTTTTTAGCAACACTGAAGAATCCATTTATGAAATATTGCCTGAATAATTTTTTGATCCCCTTCACATTTACCATACTATATTGTTTTAAAATTTTCTTTTTCTTAAGAAGCGAAGGCAATTATTCTACTATCCACATTTTATGGTTCATGACTTCTTTCATTTTAGGGAATTTGTTTTTCCTATTCATCGCTTTCACCTATTTCTTCCGTACAAACAAAGACATCACCAAATTATATGGAATTCAGATAGTAGAGCCTCTGACAAATAAAGACTTTAAAGGCAAAGAACATTCAGGTGAACGAAATCCTCACTTAATAAAAGAATCCCGCGATTGGTATGTAGAAACATACATGAACGGGGTATTCAACAGAAGACTCGTGCGTTCAGTCCGTCACTATAAAAAAGAAATGCTGAAAGCCGTTTTAAAACAAAATCACAAAGCCGCTAATATTTTTCAGATTCTTTCGATTGTCAGTTTAATTTTATTAGGAGTATTTTCAAAATCCTCTGTCTTTGAAATTCCTGCAAGTGCAAGTTTGTTTTTGTTATTTACTATGTTCATTATGCTCTTTAGTTCATTCTATTCATGGTTCAGAGGCTGGTCAACAATATTATTTTTTATCTTTTTAATTACTTTCAGCTCCCTACACAAATTTGATTTTCTATCTATTCAGAACAGAGCTTATGGATTAAATTATAATACTGAAAAGGCTGCTTACAATTATGACAACTTTAAGCTAATCGATAAAAATTATGACAATCTAACTGCCGATATTAATGCTACGCTCAATATTTTAAATAAGTGGAAAGTAAAAAATACCGACCCTTCCAATCCAACAAAAAAGCCGAAACTTGTTTTAATAAATGTGAGTGGCGGTGGCATCCGTTCATCCTTATGGACATTGTACACCCTTCAAGTTACTGATAGTTTGTTGCAGGGGAAATTAATTAGTCAAACACAACTTATCACTGGCTCTTCAGGTGGAATGGTTGGTGCAGCATACTTTAGAGAATTATCTTTATTAAAATTAAAAAATAAAATTCCTACGGCATACGACAAAATGTATTGCAACAAAATGTCAAAAGACATTTTAAATCCTATTACATTTACAATTGCTACTAGTGAATGGTTGTTTCCATTAAAAAGTATTACTGTAGATGATCATAAATATTCTTACGACAGAGGCACTGCTTTTGAACAAAAGTTAGATGAGAACACAGGAGGCGTTTTCAACAAACGGATAGCAGCTTATAAAAAACCGGAAACAGAAGCATACATTCCCATGATGGTATTTGCTCCTTCTATAGTTAACGATGGAAGAAAACTTTTGATTTCACCTATTGGAATATCCTATTTAACACAAAATGCAAAAACAGCAAAAACACAATTCAATAAATTATTTGATGCAATAGAATATTCTCGTTTTTTCCAAAAGCAAAGTGCCGAACAAACAAAGTTTACAAGTGTATTACGAATGAGCGCCACCTTCCCTTATATTTCTCCAGTTGTATCTCTGCCAAGTGAACCTCGAATAGAAATTATGGATGCAGGATTAAGAGATAATTACGGATTAGAAACCAGTCTACGTTTCGTAAAAACATTTAACGATTGGATTGCAGAAAACACCAGTGGAATTGTTGTCATTCAGATACGCGACAGACATAAAAATGTTCCTATTGACGAAAATCCACCTCAAACACTAGGACAAGCGCTATCACGACCAATGGGTAGTTTTTACGGACATCTTTTTGAAGTACAAGATTACAATCAAAATCAACAAATTCAAGTTGCAGATGTTTGGTGTAAATCACAAATTGATGTTATTGATTTACAATTGAGAAATGAAGCAAACGATCGTATTTCTTTAAGTTGGCATTTAACAAATAAAGAAAAAAAGAAAGTATTTAATTCTATTAACCTTCCCGAAAATCAAGAAGCTATCAAAAGGATTGTGGCTTTGTTGAAATAACTTATTTCATTCTGGATACAATTTGCGAACTCAAATTTTATTTGCATAAAAAATACTTTTTTATTATCTATAACGAAAATCCAAATTATTTTTTTGGGAACTTCATACCTTTTTAATGCTTGATGTTCTGAGAGATGTTTATTGGAGGTGATGAAGTTGCCGCCTAACGTTTTGGCGCTTGACGAAGGTGGCGATTTTTACCACAAATGTTCATACGAAGAGAATGTTTGATTAACCACCAAAATGTCATACGAAGCACTATACCGCCAATTTTTTACATAGGAGGTGCTGTTACAAAACCTTTAAAAAATTCTGCTTTAATTGATATTCTGTTTAATGGATATATAAAACGAATGGAATTTCAATTCAAAGGTTGTTTGTCAGGTAAAGAAATTACTGGTATCTTTATTACTAAAAATTAGGTTGAAAAATTTGCGAAATCGGCTTTATTAAAAGCTGGTGAAATTATCAAGTTTTAAATTAGTTGGAGGATTAATTCCTCCAATTTTTAAAAAAATATTTATTATGGGGAAACACCTAAAATTAATAGCGGTTGAATATTTACCGGAATATTCAAATAAAGTAAAAGTTGATTGGTTAGAAGTTTTTAATAAGCTAAAATCCAAAACTCAATTTTCAATTGAGGATTTTGAATATTATATTATATCATCATCTCTTTATTCGTCAAAAATTGAAGGTAATACCCTTGATGCTAATAGTTTCTTTAGAAATCGAGGTAAGAAAACATCGCCTAAAAAGAAAGAAGTACAAGAAATCGAAACGCTTATGGAAGCATATAAATTTGCTTCTGAAAATAAATTAAATAGAACAAATTTTTTAAAAGGTCATTTGATACTATCAAAAACTTTATTACCAGTTAAAGAAAGAGGTGTTTTAAGAAAAGAACAAATTGGTGTTAGAGATTCTAAAACATTAAAACCTGTTTATTTAGCGGTAGAACCTCAATTTCTCAAGGCAGAATTTAGTAAACTGTTTGACGATATTGATGAATTATTAAAAAGAGAATTAAGCCATAAAGAAATATTTTATTTTGCGTCAATGATTCATATATGGTTAGCTAAAATACACCCTTTTAGTGATGGTAATGGAAGGTCTGCAAGATTATTGGAAAAGTGGTTTTTAGTTTCAAAATTGGGTATTTCTGCATGGTCAATTAATTCTGAAAAATATTATTGGGATAACCGTTCCGATTATTATCAAAATATTGCTCTTGGATATAATTATTATGTTCTTTATTGGAACAGATGCATACCATTCTTGTTAATGTTGCCCGAAGCTATGCGGCTGTCCTAATGCACATGCCACTAAAGTCAGTTTGTCTAAAAACTGCGAATTAAAATCAAATATAGTAAATAAAAGAGTGATTTACATTTGATTTAAGCGACTCTACAAAAGTAATTTGTTTTTGATTCTTCAAAAATTGGAACCATCCTAATGATTTTATTTTTGTTTGGAGAGGTTGTTTTTTCAAAAAATAAAAAGCCAAGCTCTTCTAGGAACTTTTTAAACACATTTTTATCAACAATGTTCATTATCCTACGCAAATTGTAAGCGGTAAAAATCAATCCAACATCAGCACTAGCATGCACGTGATGACCGTATTTGATTTAAGTATCCATACATGTAAATCGTCAGCATAAAGTGGACTAAATATAATCAAATCTAAGGCTGACGAATTATGCACCTCGTGGAATCATTTCTTTTCAGAAAAGCGATTCACCCAAATCATCCAAAGTAAAAAGATATAGCCATAAATAATTATGGTAAAAGTGTAGGTGTGATTAAATTCTGTCCAAGATCTGGAATGTGTATCTATTATTGCCAAAACAACAACTCTTATTACATTTAAAAGTTGAATAGATAAAATCCCAAGCGGAATGTATATCAATTTGTATTTTAGGCTGCCTTTATAAGCAATAATAAACCATGCGAATAAGCTAAAAAGGATAATCCCATTACAATTATCACCTATCCATAGTCCTGATGCCCCATCTACCCCAATTAACCTATCAGCACCCGTGTATACCGTATAACCTAATAGTTCGAGAATGTTTTTGCTGAGATTAATAGTAATATCAATTACAAATAAATCCAAGCGTTCATCAGGATGAAGCCATAGATTATAAACTAAATACCATAAGATATATAAGGAGAAAACAAGTAATAAAAAACGGACTACAGGATTTTTTAGAAAAGAAAAATTCATGAATGGAAGGGGTAATAAAAAAGAATCCCTATACAGCGGGATTCTTTTTTAAACTATTGTATATTTTAATTCCTCCGAAAGTAGCACCAGCTATTAAAAGGAACAATACGCCGCTATCTAATGGAATAGGGCAAGGTGGGTAAGGTCCTCCACAAGGAGCAGGACCGCCCCCACCAGTTCCCCCCATACCTGCAGCAAATGTATTTGTAATAAATGCAGGTGCTATAAGGAATAAAAGAATAAATCCGAATTTTAAAATATTTTTTGTCATGTTATAATTTATTGATGCTGCAAATTTATACTTAATTTATTATATCGACTTATTTTTTTACAAACTTTTTTGTAATTGTACCTTTTGAAGATTCAATTTTGATAATATACATTCCGCTGAATCCTTCTGGTAAAGTAACATTTATTGATTCGTTTGTAGCATCCATAGTAATTGTTTGAACAATTGTTTGTCCTAATACATTCACAATAGAGATGTTTGTTTTAGTAGTTTCGCTTAAATTGAAATTTACTACATTTCCTTGAGCAGACGGCAATACTTCTATCTGATTACTAAAATCAAAAGTTGGAGATGTTGCTACTGAAGCTGATTTGCAATTGTCATCTTTGCTAAATAGTAAAATAAATCTATCTGCATTGTCAGCAGAATTCATTGTGAAGCAATATCCATTTCCTTCTAAGTCAATAACTTTTCCGGTCAAATTATCTTGGAGTTTGATGCAGGTATAATCTACAAAATCAAAACCAGATGCTTCAATTTTATAACTTCCAGAAACAGCAGCTTTAGTTTTTAGAGGAATAGAATAGCTATCATTAGAGGAATTAAAGTTGTTGATATTGATCTTCTTTCCACCAATTTCACAATACATTTGAGGTGTAGCTTTATTCAAACTAGCTCTAAATGGAATGTCTTTGTTATCAAGCCCGTCAAGTGCAATATCAGAAGTTACAACTTTAAAAGTATGAGCAAAATTTGTTGTTGTATTTGAAAGTTTCAAATTGAAATAAGGTTGAACAATAGATGCATTTTTTATAGAACTATTAGAACTTGTGGTTTTAGTGGTTTCAGGAATCAATAAAGTCATTGGACCTGAAAGACCATACACCCAAAAACCTTGAGTAGCACCTATCTCTATTCCAGATGCAGATGTATATCCCTGCCAGTCACCTATTGTGTAATCGTACATTTCTATGTAATCGTACATTCCGCTACCTGCCCCACCGGAAGCAGTATAAATAGATGCCCAGGAAATGCTCGATGCAAATGGATTTCCAACCAAATTCCATCCTTGAACATTATTAGAAACAGTTGTTGAAAGATCAAAATTACCATAATTTGGTACACCAATCGTATTCATTGTTGTTGCAGGTAAAGGGCCATAAGAAAAGTCTCCTGAAAGGTAGACTTCAAAACCTTGACCCGCAATTAGAGAAGTTCCCGGTGAAGTAACAGGAATATATGCGTTAGCTGCTTCATCATAAGTGTAAGCCGAACATTCTGCCGTTGGAGGTGATGAGTTATAGCTAATGGCTGGTAATTCATTGTCCCAGTCTGCAAAGGTAGAACTTTGAACAGGCGAAGAAAAATCAGCATAAGTAGTATCTCTTGCTGTAATAAATCGCTGAATAACGAAGTTGCCGGCAATAGCACCAGTGCCGCTAACAGGTGCTATTCGGGCTGTTTGAGTGGCGGTAGAAGTCATGGTAAAGGTTCTGCCTCCAGTATTAAATGTGCCATTACTTAAAGTTAATACTTCGTTCAATATATAAGTACCGGAGGTAAGTGTAACACCTAAGGTGTTATTTATAGCTAAGCCCTTGAAAGTAGTTGTACCCAAGGTGTTGGATACCGTTTGGGCAACAGTTCCATTGAAGGTAACCGTTTTACCTGCACTAGCAGTAAATAGTCCATTGTTCAACCAGTTTCCGCCGACTGAAAGATCAAAATTATTTGAATTTAACGTATTACTGGAATTGATGGTTAAGTTTTTTGCAACGATGGTGTTGGCTGGTAATGTTTTTGTGCCGGCAACTGTCCCTGCTATTACTAGATTGTTGTATCCTGAAGTAGTTATAGGAATAGCACCCGCTGAATATCTCAATATAACGGTATTGCCGGATGCATTGGCTGTAAATGTTCTTCCTGCACCGCTCATAAAATTGATTGCTCGTATTGTCAGCGTTGAGTTTGTCCCGTTTATCCAGGTTGCTCCCGAAAATGAAACAATAGTAGACAAACTTACAGTTCCAAGATTAGTAACTACAACCGTTGGGCGGAAAGTATTAGAAATGTTCATAGCGTTTTTAGTAATAACGCTGGGAGACAAAATAGTAGTATTGTCGAAGAAAAACCACCTAATAGCATTACTTATAGAGCCTATAGCAGTAATCGTTTTATTTGATCCTCTGAAACCAAGCTGGCCAACTCCCGCCTCGGTGCCAGTTGCTGATACAACATAGTCCCCGTTGTGAATGTAAATTACTGCGCCTGAATTTGACCCGGTCATTGTCCCATTAATTGTCAAACTTTTGCAATTTCCAGACGTTGTTCCCCAAGTAATGTTATCTCCTACTAAAATGGTGACATCATCATCAGAATCAGGTATTCCGTCAGCATCAGCTAAAATGGTCCACGTAGCAACACCTGCAGTCCATGCGCCACCACCATTGCTCAAAGAGGTAAATGTGCCAGCCACACATAAATTCGATATAGTAATTATAATGCAAGTAGCAATTGTTGAGAAAAAAATATTTATTTTCATGTGTACAATAATTATCAAATTAAATAATCTCTGCAATAATACGCATTAATTTAAGAAAAAGTTACATTGTTGTCCGATAAAACTTTAAAAGAAGGAAGACTTTCATCTTCCTTCTTTTTTTTTAGTAGGTTTGGTTCGCTAAAACTACATTCTACTATGAACAAAACTATACATTTTTTCGGTAATTCTGTTTTCGGACAGCTGATTTCTTT
>CAMCUO010000060.1 GCA_945879015.1 Chitinophaga pinensis
CCAAAAATGATGAAAGGAAGTCTCACAATCATTTCATTTGTTCCGAACATTTTTGTCCAGTAATGCACAAAAATGGGAACACCAACAGGATGAACATCTGTGGTTTTTGTCTTGTAAATTAATTCCGAAAAGCTGTTTGCTTGTGAACGAATAACCGCACTTAGTTCATCGTGCATAAATTGCATGGAAGAATAATCCCAAAAACGGATTGTGGCTGCTACTGCAATTACAAAAAGCAGAAGGTGGTTGTTGAGTGATTTTTTTTTAAAGAAACTCATAGCTTTTTTAGCGCTTTTAAACAAATATCTTCCTGCTTTCTTATTTCCGCTTTCGCGCTTTTTATTTTGTCTTTATAGCCAAGCAAGTGTAAGACCCCGTGAATCATTACGCGGTGCAATTCGTCTTCAAACGTCTTAGAGAATTTGTTCGCGTTCTCTTTTACCCTGTCAATGCTGATGAAGATATCTCCAGAAATCCCCCTAGCCCCCTTTTTAAGGGGGAATTGCCCCTCCTCCGATTGAGAATAGTCGAAAGTAATAATATCTGTATAAGTATCGTGATTCAAATACTCTTTGTTCATCTCCAACAAAAATGCATCTGAACAAAACACAAAAGAAATATCTCCTGATTTTTTCCTTGCCCGAATCGAACCAGCGGCTCGTGCCGGGTTTTTTTCAACTGTAGAAACAACCCAGCATTTCAACTTGGTTTTGTTTTTTAAATTAAATACAATGTCTTCTGAGTGGAAACTAATCATATAAAAAATTGTCCTGAGCATCCATTTTTGTGCGCTCAATCTGTAAGTGCATTTTAAATTCGTTCACTATATTATTCATGTCTTGATCCCTTGCTTCCATTTCCAGAAAATCTAAATCAAATGCTTCAATTGCGGGTTTTAATTTTGCCAGACTCACATGCACCTGCTCTATCATGTTTTGCATTTCTTGTTTCTGACTCTCTTCCACATTTTCTTCCTTAAGTTTTGTTTTCATGCTCCCGATAATTCTTTCCAGATAAGGAACAAGGTCCCAAGGGTTATTTGGCTTTGCCCACACAAATTCGATATTACATTTTCTGCAGCGGTATTTATTGCATTTCCAGCCATTATCGCTTGTGTCGATTCCAACGTGTTTTAAGCGTGTCTTCCTATTGCATTTCGGACATGCTGCATTTTCCTTCAACATTCCTCTTAGAGCTTCCCGCATGAAGATGAATTGTGTCCCCTAGTTTTTCACAGGATTCGATCAGCTGATTGCGTTCTTTAGAAACCCTTCCTTCCGCAAGGATTTTTTTCGCCCGCTTTTTAAAGTAGTTGACCTGCTTGATCGGCTCTTTTTCGTTGTCCTTTAAATTCTGGTTCACGGCTTTGCTTTTTGTGGCCTTAGGTCGACCAAAGATATAAAAAATGGATTGAATTATTGTCGGGAAAGTTTCGCGCAAATTTCGCAGATTTTTTATCCGGGTGGCTCTGGATGATTTAATTTTTTCTCCGGAAATCTTCGAGGTCTGCATGCAAAAACGACTAGAACATGTAGACCATAAACAAAAAGAATTATCGTTTGCCCGATAATTCTTTTTCCAAAAGGAACAGCGCTGATGCATAGTCAGGAAGAACAACTTGTTTATGATTCAGATATATTATGCTATTTGTGTGATTTGTTTCATTTTCGGTAAACTGAGCTTTTAAATAGCCGGAATCCGATTTCTTTTGGCTGCTATGAAATATTAAAAAGAAACAAAAAAGATGATTTGCAAAATGGAATTTATTTTTATCAAGTGAAGAATTCGAAAGCGATCATCGCTTCGGTGAAGGTGGTTGTAAAGTAGAGGATTTTCTGGACGCAACATGTTTGAGAAAGTTGGGTATATTTGGGGTTTTTGCCGCCTCTCTTTCAAAAAAGAAATTTATTTTTTCCAAGGCCAGATCTTTAATTCAAAAACGACCTGCTGAGCATCAAAGGTAAATCTCATTAAAAAAGTGTGTGTGAAATTGGAGCGGCAAATCTTCGGAGAGACAGAAGGGCATCAGCTAACAGCGGTTTGGCAAAATTGGCGGTTCATTTCTTCGTATAACTACTTTTCGTAAATTTGAAGTTCGTGCTTCGTATGAAAGTTCTGTGCTGAAATAGCCGCCTTAGCTAATCCTCAAAACGTTACTTTATCCCTTTGCGTTCTCGCCATATTTGATTGAAGGATTTGTTCGCCACTTGCGGTAAGTCTCTTCTCTCGCCCCATTGTTTTTTGAAGAACTGTTTGATCATAAAGTTTTTCAACTTCGCTCCGCCTTTGTCCATTTTGCTGCGCTTCAGCATGGCGCGTTTCCAAAAATGCCAAACCCAATTTTCTGTATTGGTCGAAAGCTTCATGTCAACAGATTGTTTTCTATTGATCTGCAAAAGCTTATGAATATCAATTTTAACAGGACAAACTTCTGTACATTTTCCGCAAAGAGTAGAAGCAAAACTCAAATGCTTAAACTCTTCCATGCCTTTAAAATGAGGCGTTATAATGGAACCAATTGGTCCGCTGTAAGCTGTTCCATAAGTATGTCCGCCAACAGTTTGGTAAACCGGACAAGCATTTAAACAAGCTCCACATTTAATACAAGAAAGGGCTCTGCGTTGTTCTGTTTCTGCAAGAACTGATGTGCGCCCGTTATCTAAAAGGATCACATACATTTCGTCCGGACCGTCTTTTTCGCCTTGCTGTTTTGGTCCTGTATAAATCGTGTTGTAAACCGTTAGGCCTTGTCCTGTTCCATAAGTAGAAAGTAGTGGCCAAAATATATCTAGATCTACAATGGACGGAATTACTTTTTCTATTCCGACAATTGCAATTTGAATCTTTGGGAAAGCCGCTGACATCAAGCCGTTGCCTTCGTTTTCGGTTACAGCAATTGCTCCAACATCAGCAATTAAAAAATTGGCTCCACTCACTCCTACTTCTGCTTTACTATATCTTAAGCGCAATTCTTCACGAACGAAATTTGTAATTTGTTCGGGAGTAAACTCTATTGGTGTTTGCTTTTTCTCGTTAAATGTTTTTGCAACTTCTTCTTTTGAAAGATGCATCGCTGGTGTTACAATGTGGTAGGGTGGCTCTTTTCTAAGTTGTACAATGTATTCACCAAGGTCGGTTTCAATGCTTTCTATTCCTTGCTCTTCCAGTGCTTCGTTGAAATTAATTTCTTCGGTCGCCATGGATTTTGCTTTCACCACTGTTTTGGTTTTTGCTTTCTTCATGATTTGAAGCGCTTCTTTCACAGCCTCTTCCGCATCTGTCGCCCAAATTACTTTTCCTCCGCGTTTGATAAAATTCGCTTCAAATTCAATTAAATATTTATCAAGGTTTTCAATTGATTTTTGTTTTAATGCCGCAGCTCTGGTCTTCGCTAATTCTAAATCCGAAAACTGCTCTTTCCCCTCCAGCACTTTTTTATCATACTGCGAAATGTTGTGCAATATGGTTTTGCGATGTTCTGAATCAAACGCCTTTTTTTCAGATTCTTCGAGAAATAATTCTAGTGCTTGCGACATAATTTCAGTTGGAAGTAGACAATCGACAGTAGACAATTTTGATTTCTCTTTGTCTATTGGAGCTTGTCTGCTTTTATTTTATTTTCTTCTTTTTTATTTGTCTATTGTCTACTTTTTGTTTGAGTCAACAACAATCCGCTGGTTACGATTAGCCAATTCCCATGCTGTGAAAAAAACCAAGCGCGTAATTTTCTCCATTTTTACAAAATCTATTTTTTGTACTTCGTCTGTTTCTTTGTGGTAATCTGCGTGAACGCCATTGAAATAGAAGATGACAGGAATTCCTTTTTTCGCGAAATTGTAGTGGTCGGAGCGATAATAAAAGCGGTTCTTGTCTTTTTCATCATCGAATGTATAGTCTAATTCAATGTTTGTATACGTTTTATTTGCTTGTTCGCTAACGTTGTGTAATTGTGAGCTCAGCTTATCAGAACCAATTAAATAAACATAATTGCTGTTCTTTTCGTGTTTCTCATCCAGCCTTCCAATCATGTCAATGTTTAAATCGCAGACCGTATTCTTAAGCGGATAAACAGGATTTTCTGTATAATAAGCTGAACCCAATAATCCTTTTTCTTCTCCGGAAACGGGCATAAACAAAATGCTTCTGCGCGGACCGTGTCCTTCTTTTTTTGCTTGTGTAAACGCTTGTGCAAGATTAATAACAGCAACTGTTCCTGAGCCATCGTCATCTGCTCCGTTATAAACTACATCGCCTTCTTTTCCAAGATGATCATAGTGTGCTGTAATAATAATTAGCTCTTCTTTTATGTCTGTTCCTTCTACATAACCCAAAACATTTTCTGCTTCAATTTTTTGGATGTTGTTTTTTATATCAACCACAACATTCGCTTTCGCCTTTATTTTTAATGGTTTCCCGCTCTTCGAAATTTTCGCAATAATTTTTTCGGTTGTTGTTTTTTTCAAAATAGCGTCTGCCATTTCTTTCGAAATATAAATAATCGGAGCTTCTTTTTGTGGTAAATTCAGTTTTAATGCAGAGCTTTCTAGTCGGTGTTTATTGTCTGCTATTCCTTTCTCCATATCGTTTACAACAATTAAAATGGCTGCTGCTCCTACATCTTTTGCTTTTTCTGTCTTTACTTTATAATAGGTTGTCCAAGTTGATGGTTGTTTGCTTTTTGTAACAATTGATTTTCCGGCTGCATCGTAAGGCTCTCCCGACAATATCATGATTGTTTTTCCTTTTACATCCGCACCTTTATAATCATTATAGTTCTCCTCCTCTATTCCGTATCCTAAAAACAAAACGTTTGCGCTTGTAATTGTTTGTTCGCTCAGACCAGGAAAATTATAATAGTCTTTGTTGCCTATAAATTTTTTTTTATTTATAGTAACATCTGCAGGAACTGGCAAAATCAAGTTGAGCGGATATGTTTGATAATAGGTGTTGTCCTTATAAGGAGGAATTCCAAAACTTTTAAATTGATTGGAAATATATTCGGCCGCCATCTTCTGACCTTTCTTTCCTGTTTCTCTTCCTTCGTATTCATCAGAAGCCAATACGTGCAAATTTCTGCTCATTTCTGAAGCGGTGATTATATTAGAATAGCGGATGGCTACCGTGTCTTTGCTTTGTGAGAAAAGGGAAATTGGTAATGATAGTAATAGAATTGTTTTAACAGACATTCGCGAAACACACCCCCTGCCAATCTCTAGAGAGGAATAGCTTTCGCTAACGATTTTGTTTTTGTTTGCTAACACGCCTTGATTCGTAAATTCGTTTTTTTCGTATGAATTAGTAATTCGTTGGGTTTTAGTGGCCCGCTGCAATCTTCTTCACTCTATCAGCATGTCTTCCGCCTTCAAATGCTGTGGCAAAAAACACATCAATGCATTTTTTTGCTTCTTCTTCATTCATATATCTTGCAGGTAAGGTTAAAACATTTGCATCGTTGTGTTGTCTTGCAAGCTCTGCAATTTCGGGCATCCAGCATAGTGCGGCACGAATTCCTTTGTGTTTGTTGGCTGCCATACTAATTCCGTTTCCGCTTCCACACATCAGCAGACCAAAGTCGAACTGTTTGCTGTCAACGCCTTTCGCAACCATGTGTGCAAAGTCTGGATAGTCGGCACGCTCTTCTGAATAACAGCCAAAATCTTTTATCTCATACCCTTTTGATACTAAGTAGCCTTTTAGTTTTTCTTTTAAGGGAAACGCCGCGTGATCGCAACCAATTGCTATCTTCATTTTAGGAAATTTAATATTAATACAACGTTATTAACAGCTTTTTAGGCTTGTGAACACGGTTGTAAAGTTTAAAAATAAAGTGCTGATAATTAGACCCCTGGTTTTTATTTTATCAACACGCTTTCTGTTGATAACAAAACACTTTGTTATAAATGTGTAGAACATTTTTCTTGCTTTGCCAAAACAAGATGTCACATGTATTAATTTTTGGATATACAAGCTTTTTCTTTTTAGAACTTAACACAACTAATCAACAATTTGGTAACATAAATTAACGTAATTTTGCTTATAGGTTATTAGATGAAAAGCAAGCTAACACACTGTTGATAAACCGACACAAGTCTAGCGTTCAGTCTGTTGTCTTCTAAAAACTTTTTAATTAGTGTTGGTTGATTGTTATAACTCATAATTGCAATGCTTTTATTGTTTTTTTTTACACTCAACTAACAGACCAACAACAACAACAAATTTTTAAATATTTAAAATAAAAAAGAATATTGTTATTATGGGTGATGATTTAAAAACAAAAGGCTTTCTTGACCTACCGATTGATTTTTCTCTAGATTTGTTTGCTGAAATAACCAAGCTCAAAAAAGAAAAAAATGCAATCATACTCGCCCACTATTACCAAGATGCAGACATTCAAGACATTGCCGATTTTATTGGCGACAGTCTCGGATTATCTCAGGAAGCTGCAAAAACAAATGCCGACATCATTGTGTTTGCCGGAGTTCATTTTATGGCTGAAACTTCAAAAATTCTTTCACCCAGCAAAAAAGTTTTATTACCAGATTTAAGAGCTGGATGTTCATTAGCAGATTCTTGTCCTGCAGATAAATTTGCTGAATTTAAAAAACTTCATCCCTATCATTTAGTAATTTCTTACATCAATTGTTCAGCTGATTTAAAAACTTTAACCGACATAGTTTGTACTTCAACCAACGCAGTTCAAATTGTAGAAAGTTTACCAAAAGATCAAAAAATAATATTTGCTCCTGATAAAAATTTAGGCGCATACATCAATAAAAAAACAGGAAGAAATATGTTGCTTTGGAATGGAGCATGTATGGTTCACGAAATTTTTTCTTTGGAGAAAATTGTAAAATTAAAAAATCAACATCCTGGTGCAATTTTATTAGCGCATCCTGAATGTGAAGCAAACCTTCTTGAAATAGCTGATTATATTGGTAGTACAACAGGTATATTAAATTACGCATCAAAAGCGGATGCAAAAGAATTTATTGTCGCAACAGAATCTGGCATCATTCATCAAATGCAAAAAAAGAATCCAAATAAGACGTTTATACCTGCACCACCAAATAATTCCTGCGCTTGTAATGATTGCCCTCACATGAAATTAAACACACTTGAAAAGCTTTATAATTGCCTTAAATACGAGCAACCAGAAATTATATTATCAGCAGAATTAATTGAAAAAGCAAAGAAGCCAATTATTAGAATGCTTGAATTATCAGCACAGTTTGGATTGTAATAAATATAAGTAATTGGTTATCAATTATTTGTTTAATAATATTAGTTAAAAGTCCTTTAAATTATGTACTTTTACGGACTTTTTAAAAATAAAAAATGTTTAAAGAATACGATGTTATAGTGGTTGGTGCTGGTCACGCAGGTTGTGAAGCCGCTGCTGCTGCTGCAAATATGGGTTCTTCAACATTGTTGATAACCATGAATATGCAGACAATAGCCCAAATGAGCTGTAATCCTGCTATGGGTGGAATTGCGAAAGGTCAGATTGTACGTGAAATAGATGCATTGGGAGGATATTCCGGAATCGTTACAGATAGAACAGCGGTGCAATTCAGAATGTTAAATCGCTCAAAAGGTCCAGCAATGTGGAGCCCAAGAGCACAAAGTGATAGATGGAAATTTGCAGAAGAATGGAGACTAATGCTGGAAGCCACGCCAAACATGGATTTTTGGCAGGATATGGTGAAATCTTTGATCGTTGAAGACAATGTTGTGAAAGGTGTAATTACCGGAATGGACATTGAAATACGGGCAAAATCAGTCGTTTTAACCAATGGTACATTTTTGAACGGATTGATACATTTAGGTGAAAAGCAATATGGTGGCGGAAGAGCGGGCGAAAAGTCATCTACAGGAATTACAGAACAATTAGTAAAATTAGGCTTTGAAGCAGGTAGAATGAAGACAGGCACTCCTCCCCGAGTTGATGGACGTTCATTGGATTACTCAAAAATGGAAGTTCAGCACGGTGATGAAAACCCAAATAAATTTTCTTATTTAGATGTAGATCAATTCGGTTTTAAAGTTGAAAGAAAAGATGCTTTTAAAAATGGACCAGAAGGCCAAATCCCTTGTTTTACAACGTATACAAACGAAGCTGTTCACGAAATTTTAAGAACAGGTTTTGAAAAATCTCCTATGTTTTCTGGAAGAATTCAAGGATTGGGTCCAAGATATTGTCCGAGTATAGAAGATAAAATTACTCGATTTGCAGAACGCGAAAGACATCAAATATTTGTTGAACCAGAAGGCTGGAACACGGTTGAAATCTATGTAAATGGATTCTCTACTTCCCTGCCTGAAGACGTTCAATACAAAGCTTTAAAAATGATTCCCGGATTTGAGAATGTAAAAATGTTTCGTCCAGGATATGCTATAGAATACGATTATTTTCCTCCTCAACAATTACACTTAACCCTTGAAACAAAGCTAGTTAGCAATTTATATTTTGCTGGACAGATTAACGGAACCACAGGATATGAGGAGGCTGCTTGTCAAGGTTTGATGGCAGGAATTAATGCGCATTTAAAAATTAATGCCCGCGAGGCATTTATTTTACAACGTTCTGAGGCCTATATAGGCGTTTTAATAGACGATTTGGTAACCAAGGGCACAGACGAGCCTTATCGCATGTTTACGTCTCGTGCAGAGTATAGAATTCTTTTGCGTCAGGACAATGCAGATATCCGTTTGACTCCAAAATCTTATGAGTTGGGATTGGCAAAAAAGGAGCGCTTGGACAGGGTAAATATCAAACAAAAAAGTACTCAGGAAATCATTTCTTACTTCAAAAAAGAAAGCATTGATCCAAGCGAAATGAATCCGATTTTGGAAACAATTGGCTCCGCCCCTATTACTCAAAAAGTAAAAATGTTTGGAGTGTTGGCTCGTCCAACAGTTGCGCTTTTGGATTTCGCTTTGGCATCTCCAAGAGTAAAAGAATTTATTTCAAAGTACGATGTAGAGAGCATTGAACAGGCAGAAATTTTGATGAAATACGAGGGCTATATTTCAAAAGAACACGAGTTGGCCGACAAACAATTGAGACTGGAAGATCTCGTTTTGCACGAAGATTTTGATTACATTAGGCTAACCTCTTTATCAAAAGAAGCTCGCGAAAAACTAACAAAAGTTCGTCCAAGAACAATCGGACAAGCAGCAAGAATATCAGGAATAACGCCTTCTGACATTTCAATTTTAATGGTTTATTTGGGCAGGTAGTTTCACGTGAAACATGGGAATATTTAAGAACATTTTTTGGAAAACAAGCGAGAACGCTAGAGATGTAAAATATTATCTGCACGACCTTTTTGTTAAAGAATCGTTCACGGAAGAGCTTACGTTTGTCGATTCGGATAAACACATAGTATATTCAAACGGCACAATAGAATTTGATTTTTGTTGGCAAAGAGGCAATCGTCCAACCCTGTTTTTTAGGAAGAATGGGGCGCAAATAACCACAACGGTTTACGATTCTCTAATGAAAAATCATGCACCAAAACTGACAATTGGAGAGAAGATTTTTTATATTAATTCAAAGCTTGATAAGGATGTTTATTACAGCGAACACTGTTCGTTTATTTTAAATTATATTAAAAACAACTAGGCTGGTTCCACGTGGAACGGCTCTGCTTTTTATGGAGAAATTAGAACAATGTCCAATATGTAATTCTGTTCAAAACAAGCCCTTTTTGTCTTGTGTTGATCACACTGTTTCACGTGAAACGTTCCAAATTGTGGAGTGTGAGTCGTGTGGATTTAAGTTCACAAATCCTCGTCCGGAAGAAATAGCCTTAGGAAGATATTATAAATCGGAGGACTATGTTTCTCATTCAAATACCAAAAAAGGCGTTATAAATTCGACCTATCAGTCGGTGAGAAAATATACTTTGTTGAAGAAGCTTCAGCTCATTTCGAAGGACTTTAAAACAGGAAACATTTTGGATATTGGATGTGGAACCGGGGAGTTTTTGAATACCTGCAAAAGCGCAAAATGGGAAACAATTGGAATTGAACCCGACACAGATGCTCGTCAAATGGCGAGCAAAAACTTTGGTTTAGATGTGAGAGAGGAGGGAGAATTAAAGAATCTTCCCGGTGCCAGTTTTGATATTATTTCCATGTGGCACGTTCTAGAACACGTACCCAAATTAAACGAAAGAGTAGAGGAGCTAAAGCGATTAATTAAGCCAAACGGAATTATTATTATTGCTGTCCCTAATCGTGATTCCCTGGATGCAAAGATCTATGGAAAAGATTGGGCAGCCTACGATGTTCCTCGACACCTATATCACTTCACGCCAAAAGACATTGATTCCCTATTCCTAAAACATGATTTAAAAGTGTTTAAGGTTCTTCCTATGGTATTTGATTCATTCTATGTTTCTATGCTCAGCGAGAAGATAAAAACGGGCAAAACAAACATTATACGTTCCACGTGGAACGGATTCAGATCTAACCTGTCTGCAATCAAATCTGGCAAGACATATTCCAGTCAGATTTATCTGATTAGCAAAAAATAATATTTAAAGACCCCGTAAAACGAGCCACCAATCGGTGGTTTTTTTATGCCCAATTATTACATTGCTTAATCAGGTTTTAGCAAAAGACTTCCCCATTTTTTTTTCAAGAATTATCAGAACCCTGAGAAATATCTCCATTCTTTTCTAAGATTAACCACCAACTATTTTAATTATCTAAAACCTTGTTTCGGGAAGTCAACTAATTCATTGTTTCACGTGGAACGAAAACGTTGCTCCGTCCTTTAAAATGTAAAAGACAGAGAAAATTAGAAGTCTCAAACTAAGAAAGGGGGTGTTTTTTTAAGTCTAATTATATTTGATTTAAAAAAACTTTAAGAAATTTTGTGGCAGACAAAAGTGCCCAGGTTTTTATCGATCAGCTCAAAGCGACCCAAAAATTTCCAAAAAACGCAACAGAAACCTTAAATCAGCCCCCAAAACGCATTAAACCCCCTCGTTGGTGTCTTTTGTTGTCCAAAAGGGTAAAGAGCGCTTAAAGCACACAAAAAAGACCCTTTCTGCAGGTCTTTCTGGGTGCTGATTACAGCTGATTTCGCTTGATTTTATTCGTTTTTTATACAAAAGCACTGAAACTCCGAAAAAAATCGTTCAGGTTTTTCAAAATAAAAAAACGGGAACGATTCAAGTTTGTTAAAAGCGTAATTCAGAATAAACAAATTTGAATTGGCCAAACAAAAGACTTTACTACTTTTGGAGAAAGCGCAAAAAATTTATAATTCATAATTTATCATTTATAATTTCCAGTATGGACAACTCTTTTATCCTAAACCACCTTGGTGAAGACCGCGATGAATACTACGGCTCCGTAGCACCACCGATTTTTCAAACAACGAACTTTTGCTTTAAAACAGTCGCGGAAATGCGACAAAAATTAACAAAAGAATTAGAAACGCCTTTTTATACAAGAGGCTATAACCCAACAGTGGCAACGCTTAGAAAGAAGTTGGCAGCTCTTGAAAAAGCGGAAGATGCACTTGTTTTTTCGAGTGGAAGCGCTGCAGTTGCGGCAGCGGTAATGAGCGTTGTGAAAGGCGGAGACCATGTTGTATGTGTTCAAAAGCCATACAGCTGGACAAACAATTTGTTGTCTAAATACCTTTCAAAATATGGCGTTACACACACATTTGTAAGTGGGGGAGAGGCTGCAGATTTTGAAAAAGCACTGCAGCCTAACACAAAACTAATTTACTTGGAAAGCCCGAATTCATTAACGTTTGAGCTACAGAACATTGAAGCAATTACAAAATTAGCAAAGAGTAAAAACATTACAACCATCATTGATAATAGCTATAATTCTCCTATAAATCAAAATCCAATTACGATGGGAATTGATTTGGTGCTACATTCAGGAAGCAAGTATATCAACGGACACAGCGATGTTGTTTGTGGAATTGTTTGCGGCTCACACGAGCGAATCATGAAAATGATGGCAGAAGAATACATGACGATTGGAAGCTGTATTTCACCACAAGACGCAGGCTTAATTTTGCGAGGATTAAGAACAATTGAGCTTAGAGTTAACCAAAGCGCCAAGAGTGCAAAGAAGGTGTCTGATTTCTTAGAAAATCACCCTAAAATAAAACAATTAAATTATCCTTTCTCCTCAAAAAATTCGCAGCTGGAACTTGCAAAAAAACAAATGAAACAAGGTGGAGGGCTTTTGTCAATTGTAATTGATACAAAAGATGAAGCAGGAGTAGAGCGCTTTTGTGATAACCTGAAACGCTTTATTATGGCGACTTCCTGGGGCGGTTACGAATCATTAATATTTCCGCTTTGTGCTTTGGCTGCGAGTAAAAGCTTTGAAAACCCATTGCCCTGGAATATGGTTAGATTATATATTGGGTTGGAAGACGCAGATTTATTAATTGAAGATTTGAAACAGGCGCTGGATAAGGTTTAAGCGATTTCGATTTCAAATAAACTCAAAGAGATTTCTGCATAATGCGCAGGAAGCAATTCGGGATTTTGCGGTTTAATTACTTCTAAAAATTCAAAGCCGCATTTCACATAATATTCACGAAGTTTTTCGTTGTCTCCCCAAGTGTCCATTCTAAGATATTTTTTTCCGGAATTTTTTCCAAACAGGAGAGCCCAATTCGTAATTTCTACAACAAAGTTTTTTCCTCTGAATTTCGGGTTCGTAACAATCCGATGAAGATAAATGGAAGGGTCTTTATCTTTCTCTCCCCAGATAAGCGGGTCGGAATAAGCAATACAGAACACGCAAGCAGCTTCTCCATCAATAATAATTTTCCATTGACGCTTTTCTGCAATTTCTTTTTTTACAAGTTCAGGATCGAAAGGGAGCCAGTGTTGGTCAGAAATCTTTTTTTGATAAGCAATAGCAATATCATAAAGCTCAAAAATAAGATCAAGATCATCAATTGTACTGTTCAGAAAAAGCATAAAAAATTAATTCTTTACGAATCTTTTTCGGGAAATATATGTTCCGTCAGAAACCTCGATGAAATAAATTCCCGCCTCAAGAGCAGATATATCAATGGTTTCGGAAAGGGTGGTTTTTCCTTTAACTAATTTTCCGTCTATGCTAAACAATTGAAAAGAAGAGTTAACGAAGTTGTTTAGAGCCGCAACATTCAAAGTGTTCTCTGCTGGATTTGGATAAATCATGAAGGGCTCAATGTCAATGGTTGTTACACCTGTTGCGATCGGACAGCAGTTTCCTCCTGAGGCAACATTGTGTGTGCCGGTCCAGCAGCCGTATTGCACCTTGTGCATATAAAGGGTGCTTCCCGGAAAAAAGTTCAAGAAATAAGCTTCTACTTGGTCTACAGTATTGCATCCGCCTTGGTAAGTGGCGTTATCACAGCTATAGGCACATATCATGTTCGCGTTGCCGTTTGGATTTAAAAAAGTTACTGTTGGTGCAAAGGTGATGGTGTTTACGCAGCCAACAGGGGTTCCGGTAATATTCGTATTGATAACGGGTCCACAACTAGTGCCAGTTCCGTTGTATCCAGCATAAGCCACCGCAGTAACGGAGCTGGCGCCAATGCCACCAACAACAATGTTTACACCTTCGTATGTACAAACACCAATTTTGATGCCTGGGCCCATGGGCGCATTCAGGTTGATGTTCAGTGTTCCTCCATCATAATTGGAAAAAAGAATCAGGTTGGCAACTGGGCTGCAAATCTGTGCAAAAGCAAACGAAGAAAATAAAAGCGCTATAAAAGAAGAGTAGATTTTTTTCATAATAGTAGTTTTAGTAGTAGTAAATTCTAATTCTTCACAAATCGTGTTCGAGAAATGTTTCCTGAATTATTTATTTCGATAAAATAAATTCCAGCAGCTTGTTCCGAAACATCAAATACAAAAGTGTTTCCTGCGATTTCTTTTTTTTCCAGAACAATTTGTCCAGCAAGATTAACCATTTTGAAAGTCGCGTCAGTTAATGGTTTCCCAGAAACCAGATTCACGTTCCCGTTTGCCGGATTTGGAAAAACCGATATCGGATTCAAAGAGTTTTCGGCAATAGTACTTGCAATGTCATTGTCTACAAGTATTGTAATTACAGCAATTCCACAATATTGATCAGTAACTGTTACGGTATAGTTTCCATATTCTAATCCGCTAATGTCTTCTGTTGTTGCGGTAAAACCAGATGGTCCAGTCCAGCTGAATGTAAATCCAGGAACACCTCCTGTAACAGAAAGATCAATTGAGCCCGTTGACATTCCTGTGGTTGTGTTGATAACAGAATAGTTTAAGTCGCTTGCAAAAGCACCGCCAACAAACAAAAACAAGATGAGTGATAAAGTAATTTTTTTATTCATTTTTTTATATTTTATAAAATACGTTTTGCTTTTTTGGTAACCAATTCGTTCAGCGCTGTTCGCTGATTTAAGTCTTCATTTTTCATAAACCAAACACTGTTGTCGTCTTTGTTTATTATCAAAAAACCATCTTTTGGCTTTGCTCCGACATCTTTTTTGTTGGTTGAAATTCCGTTTATCGAAACCTCTTGTACTGCACCAGAATTTAATATTAAATAAACTTTTTTATCTTTTTCGAAGAGTGAAAAATATCCATCAATAGGAAATTTAATTACTTCACTGTGTTTCCATTCTTTGTTTTTATAATTCCAAACGCTTAACTCTCCGTTGTTTGTTATTGCCATTGTGTACGAACCATCACTCATTGAAATTGCATCGTAAAAAAAGTCTTCGATGACATTCGACCTTCTTGTAACAAACAAATATGGATCGTTATATGCAAACGGATTCATGTCAACACTCAACATAATTAAATCCATTGGTGTTATGGTTTTGCTCCATTCTTTTAACGATGAAATATTTATTCGTTTTATGGCTTCGTTTCTATCATTCAGCGGATGTAACAAAAAGCTAATTGCATAAACACTTGTGTCAACAACGTCCCAAGAAAAAGGAACAATTGGATCATCAAAGTTTCTGCCTGCAGGCATTGCTAGTTTTTTCGATGCTTTTAAGGAATCACTATATTTTCCTGTATGCAATGTTGCTAGCTGATTGTTTTCATCAATCGTTGTAAAAAAATAATTTCCATTTTGAATAATTATTTTTCTTTCAATCGACTGTGCAAAACCGACAGAAGAAAAAAGAATAAAAAAAGAAACAAAGAACGTTTTTCGCATTATTAAAATGTGCTAATCGATTCCGACAAATCGGATAATGTCATGTTGTTTGTAAAAAAACAATTGGTTGTTGTTCCGCTTGTATATCTGAAGCTCCAGCCACTAAACGCAGCTGTTTTTATTGAAACCAATGTTGGAAAAGTAACACCGTAACAAGCATCATAATAAACGCCATCAATTTTTGCAATCTGATGGTTGTTAAAATACGAAGACGGGCGAATGTTGCACGAGCCGGGGATTCCAGATTGATCTGTTACATCAGCTGTTAGAAAAACATATTGATTATAAGGAGGAGGAATAGAGCCAGTAATAGCACTGTAGGTATTTGTATAAGGAAACGAAGGACACGTTCCACCACCAGTTGGTGTGCCAAATGTCCAATTTTTCACAAGAAAACGATTGACGGCATAACCGCAAACGACATTGCTTATTGGTGTTATGTAAACATAATTACTTGTTCGAACAACGCCCTGAATTTTTATTGTCGCCAAAAAGAGTTGAGCAAAAGTATAACACTGTGCATCACGATATTGTAAAAGAGCTCCCAGAGAAGTGTTTGAGATGTTCATTACTTTATAATAAAACAAACTATCATCTTTATAATTTAAAACAACTTGGTCTGTAAACTCGCCCCAAACACGAGCAATAATTGCCGTGTCCAAACTATAGCCTTGTGCGTTTCTACAACTGATATCGAAAACAGTGTGGTACCACTTAAAGTTTGTTCCTTCTGATTGAGGTGTGCTGCGAGTTACATATAAAGTGTTGTTACTTGCTCCAATCGACTTCCAGGTTGTGCCACCATCAAAAGAAATTTCCCAGTTGATAGTATAAGGCTTAAAAAAACGAACAACAGAAGCGGCAAAAACATGAGAGCCAGTTGTTGCAGGATAATTAAAAGAATGAACGGTTCCCGAAACAAGAGTTAGAGTAGCTGTTGCGGGTGCAAAGTCCATCGAATCAGAACCAAACCCTCTTACACTAACAGACGTTGGAACACTAGGACAATCAATTGTAAATGCAGCGGCAACACGAGGAGCAACACCGCTTACGTATGCAACGGGTCGTTGCAATGTTGCGTTGTAATTATATTGTGGAGTAGGATATACAATTCCTCCAACACTATCTTTTCGAATAGCAAGGTTTCCACCACTGAACGTAACACTTTTAAGTTCGACATTCGAATAAGTAAAATCTTGTGCTGTGGAATTGAAAGAACAAAAAACCAAAGCGATAAATAAGCAACGTAACATCTTTTGCATGAGAAGAGTTTTTTGCTAATTTATAACAAATTTTATTTTGAAGCAATAAAAGTTTTGGTGCCGCTATTGAGGACGATAAATGGTGTATTTGCCTTTTTTGATATACGACAAATCAATTTCTGAAAACTGAACAAATCTTTTTCCGTTTGCATTTTGTTCTGCAATGGTATATTTATTTGTTTCAGCAACTTTGTAGATAATTGCAGTGTGATGTGGAATTTCTTTCCATGCTCCATCAGGATATTCTATTCTTACTTTTTCGAATTGAATAATATCGCCCGGCAAAACAATGTCTTTTTTTGTAAGCGCTTTTCCAAAATCATATGGAGCCGTCCACGTTGCTCCGGAATTGTTTAGCGCCTCTTTTGCAAGATCCCAACATTCGCCCTTGCCAACTTTTTTGCCTTTGTTGGCATCGCAAAAAGAAAGAATTTTTTTTGCAACAGGATTTTGCTCTTGTGCTTTTACGTTTGGCAAAGCGAAGAGAAAAAACGAAAGCAAGAAAAGAGAAAAACGATAATACATTGTGAATTTTTTATGTGTGTTGTTTTTTACAACTGTTGTGCCAATTTAAATTGTTCCAACCTTAATCTTCTTACCAGGCATTAACGAATACTTTGCACCAAAATTGTTTAAGCGTTTTAGTTCTTCAAC
>CAMCUO010000061.1 GCA_945879015.1 Chitinophaga pinensis
AAATGTTATTCCTTTAAAACCAACTGAGAAAGTAGAAAAAATGCAAGTTCGTTTTAGAACAATTGGAGACATAAGTTGCACCGGAGCTGTACTTTCAAAAGCAAACACATTGGAAGAAATTGTTGAAGAAGTTGCAGCTACAAGAGTAACAGAAAGAGGAAGCAGAATTGACGACAAGCGTTCAGAAGCAGCAATGGAAGACAGAAAAAAAGCAGGGTATTTCTAAAACAAAATCACCACTAAGGCACAAAGAACACTAAGACTAATTTTCTTAGCGGTAAAAAAAAGAAATTATGAAAACAGAAGGATATTTAGAAATGGATCTTTTACGTTTCACAACAGCAGGAAGTGTTGATGATGGCAAGAGTACATTGATTGGAAGATTACTATACGATTCAAAATCTATTTTTGAAGATCAATATGAAGCTATCAAAGCAACGAGTGAAAAACGCGGAGAAGAATATGTAAATCTTGCTTTATTGACAGATGGATTACGTGCAGAACGCGAACAAGGTATTACTATTGATGTTGCATACAGATATTTTGCAACTCCAAAACGTAAATTTATTATTGCCGATACGCCAGGACATATTCAATATACAAGAAATATGGTCACAGGAGCATCAACTGCAAACGCAGTAATTATTTTAATTGATGCTCGAAAAGGTTTGATTGAACAAACCATGCGTCATACTTATATTGCTTCTTTATTACGAATTCCACATGTAATTGTCTGTGTAAACAAAATGGATTTAGTAGAATTCGAAGAGGCTATTTTTGAAAAAATAAAAAATGATTACACAACTTTTGCAAATAAATTAGAAATTAACGATGTGCATTTTATACCAATCAGTGCTTTAAAAGGCGACAATGTGGTGGATGCATCTAAAAAAATGGATTGGTATAAAGGCAATACCTTAATATATCTTTTAGAAAATATTCAAATTACAAACGACATCAATCATTCCGATGCACGTTTTCCTGTGCAATATGTTATTCGTCCAATGAGTATCGAACACCATGATTACAGAGGTTATGCGGGAAGAATTGCTAGTGGTGTTTTCAAAAAAGGTGATGCTGTTACTGTTTTACCTAGCGGACATACATCTAAAATAAAATCAATTGATTTATTAGATGCATCTTTAGAAGAAGCATTTGCTCCAATGAGTGTAACATTAACATTAGAAAATGAAATTGACATTTCTCGTGGCGATATGATAGTTAAAACCGATAATCAACCTGAAACAACTCAAGATTTTGAAGTGATGATTTGTTGGCTTGCAAATAAACAATTACAAGTAAATGGAAAATATGCTTTAAAACATACTTCTAAAGATGTACGTTGTATTATAAAAGAAATTCAATACAAAGTAAACATCAACACTTTAGATAAAATTGAAAACGATAAAGTCATTAATTTAAATGATATCGCACGCATCTCTATCAAAACTACTGCTCCAATTTGCTTTGATAAATATGGCCAAAACAGAAACACAGGAAGTATTATTTTGATTGATGAAGCCACCAATGTAACCGTTGGCGCAGGAATGATTATCTAACAAAAAGCCTCGCACATAATGTGCGAGGCTTTTTACTTTCTTTCGTTTAAATTTATCTCACCAGAACAAGTCTGTTAAAAATCACCTCTTCATCCACAATTATTTTCATCAAATAAATTCCATTTTCTTGGCTGTTCATTTCTATTTTATTTTGGGCAGGAGTAATTACTTTTGAAAGAACAAATTGTCCGAGTGCATTATAAACTTCAACAATTGCAAACGTATTATTTCCTAATTTAAAATAAAAAATTCCATTCGAAGGATTTGGATACGTTTCTATAATTGATTGGTTGATTAAACCTATGTTTGTTGACATTACAATAAAACAAGATGAAGTATCAATGCAACCAGATTCTGCTACAATCAAAGCATAGCTGCCATCTGCGGTTGCAGTATAAGTTTGATTGGTTTCTCCTGGAATTAGCGCGAAAGAATTATTGCAATCTATCCACTGGAATGTTCCAATTGAACTATTAGCTGTAAGAATATTCCCAGATTGTATAAGACTAGTATCTACATATGCTACAGAAACATATACTGTTGCAGTATTGGTACAAGACAAAGAAGTTCCAGTAACCGTATAGGTATTTGATGAAACTGGGATGAACGAAACCCCGTCCGCTACTCCAGCTGCCCACGAATAAGTTGTTGCACCACCACCAGTAAGCGTAACAGACTGGCCAGCACATATTACTGTGCTTGTTGCATTTGCTGATACCGATGGTAGTGGATTTACGGTAATCGTTTGAGTTGCGGTATTTGTACAACCACTTAGTGTACCTGTAACTGTATATGTTAAAGTAGAAGTGGGTGTAAAAGCAACTCCGTTAATAACTCCAGCTGTCCAAGAATAAGATGCCGCGCCAGCTCCATTCAGGGTAACTGCGTCACCAAAACAAATAGTAGAAGCAGATGCTGTTACTACAACAGAGGGAATGGTTGAACTAACTGAAATAGTTTGTGTTGAAGTTACCGTACAACTTCCTAAAGTTCCCGTAACAGTGTAAGTAGTTGTAGAAGCAGGAACAAAAGAAACGCCATTTGAAATTCCGCCAGTCCAGGAATAAGAACTGGCTGTTCCAGATGCAGTTAAAACAACTGATTGACCAGAACATATAGAAGTAGACGTTGCAGCAATTGAAACAGTAGGATTTATTGCTACTGTAATTGATGCCGTATTGCTGCAACCCAAGGAGGTGCCTACTACAGTATAAGTTGTAGTCGCAAAAGGGGTAAATGGAACACCATTAGAAACACCTCCGCTCCATGAATACGTGGTTGCACCGCCACCAGATAATGTAACAGAAAAAGTAGGGCAAGGTGATACTGGGACAGAAGATGCCGTTACAGTAGGGATAGGATTTACAGTAACTGTTTGAGTTGCGGGACTTGATCCACAACCAGCAATAGTGCCAGTTACTGTATATGTTGTTGTTGTAGATGGTGTAAAAGCTACACCATTTGTTACTCCTCCTGTCCAGGTATAAGTTGTTGCACCACTTCCCGTCAAAGTAACAGATTGCCCAATACAAATTGTCGATGCTGTTGAACTAGTTGTCACAAGTGGAATTGAAGACACATTTAAAACAAAAATATAAGTTGTAACACCTCCGAAACCATCGTTTGCGGTTATGGTAATGGTTGTGCTCCCTGTCTGACCTGCAATTGGAGTATATGTTGCTTGAAAATTACTTCCACCAATATTAGTAACGCTAATACTAGAGCTTAATAAAAGTGATGTATTACTACTAGTAGCTGTAAATGAAATAACATCTCCATCTGCGTCAGTAACTGTAAAAGGATTAGAAGATGTTGAACTCATACACATATTTACTGTGCTCGCAGTGGAGGAACAAACAGGAACAATATTTGAAATTTGTTCAATAAGCGCAGTGTAATTGGGGTATGAACCATAAGGAGCGGCAGTACTACCTGCAAAATGAACTTTTGTTGTAAGTGCACTCGTTGCAATATTCCACTCGAATAAGGTTCCCAAACTATTGTTTCCTCCTTCTCTTGTTAATCCATATAATTTACCTGAGCTAGATAATGTCAACGATCCTCCAGGATAAATTCCATCTGGATAATCAAAATTAAATTTGTCTAAATAATTATTGGTAGAAGGGTTCCACGCAAACAACGCTCCACCGCCAGCAGCTCCGCCTAGCTCGGTCAAACCATAAAACAATCCTGAAGTAAACACCATAGAACCGCTTGGACGCATACCAAGTGTATCTACAAAATCATATTTTTTCGTATAAACATTTGTAGTAGGCGTCCATTCGAAAATAACTCCAAAAGAATTTGCTCCGCCATTATATGTCAATCCATAAAATTTTGTCCCATTAAAAACTAGAGAGCCTTCTGGATTTCCACCATTGATTGTTGTTAAATCTATTTTTTTTGTGTAAATATTTGTTGAAGGATCCCATTCGAAAATTACACCTAAACTATTTGCACCGCCCAAATTTGTCATGCCATAAAGTTTAGTGCCATTCAAAGCAAGTGAACCTAATGGCTTGGAACCATTTACTGTGGACATATCAATTTTTTTGACATATGTATTTGTTGTTGCATCCCATTCAAAAATAACCCCAACACCATTTCCTCCTCCTACACTTGCTAAACCATAAAATTTTCCTCCGTAAATTAACAAGTCGCCATTGGGTCTTCCACCATTGATGCTATCAAAATCATATTTTTTTGTATAGATACTAGTTGATGGATCCCATTCAAAAATTACTCCGAAATTATTTACTCCACCATAATTTGTCATCCCATAATATTTTCCTGCACTATAAACCAATGATCCATTCGGTTCATTTCCGTTACTGCTGTTGAGTTCGATTTTCTTTGTGTAGGTATTGCTAGAAGAGTTCCAGTTAAAAACTACTCCATATCCATATTGTCCACCTAAATTAGTCAAGCCATAAAATGTTCCGTTCACATTCGTCAAAGAGCCGAATGGAGATTTTCCAATGGATGCAGTTAAGTCAATTTTTTTTGTGTAAATATTTGAAGATGGATCCCATTCAAAAACAACACCCATATCACTTGTTCCACCTGCTTTTGTTAGTCCATACAATTTGCTTCCTTTTATAGCTAAAGAACCTTGCGGATAAGCTCCATTGGTAATATTAAAATCTATTTTCTTAGTGTATATATTGGTTGTTGGATTCCATTCAAAAATTACGCCTCTACCGCTTGTTCCTCCTATGTTAGTCATTCCGTAAAACTTTCCTGCACTATAAACCAATTTACCGTACGGATTTTTTCCTGTGGCCGTAACCAAATCAATTTTTTTAGTGTAAATATTTGTTGAAGGATTCCACTCAAAAATTACCCCTGCATTAGATGCACCACCTGTAAAAGCTAATCCATAAAATACACCACTATTAAATTCTAATGTTCCGTAAGGATTTGCTCCATTTGCAGCAGTTAAATCTATTTGTTTTGTATAAATATTTGTTGCTGGATCCCATTCAAAAATAACCCCTTTGTTGTTTGCTCCTCCTTGGTATGCTAATCCATAAAATTTGCTTCCAAATAAAGTTAATGACCCTGAAGGACTGCATCCAATGGTTGTGCTTAAATCAATTTTGTTTGTAATAATATTTGTGATTGGATCCCATTCAAAAATAGTTCCTTTGTTATTTAATCCTCCTAAAGAAGTCATACCATAAAATTTACCTGCATAAAGCGTTAGAGAACCTGTTGGGAAATTTCCTGTAGTAGAAGAAAGATCAATTTTTTTAGTATAAATGTTTGTTAAAGTATCATACTCAAAAATAACCCCCGAAAAATTTGAGCCACCACTATATGTCATACCATAAAGCTTCCCATTTCCACCATCTGTCAAATCCGTCATTTGAGGATTAGCTCCTGGAGCAATATTTTCCATCGAATAATCTAACGTGTGAGTGTTTGTGGATGGAGTATAGTGAAAAACACTTCCTAAATCAGAAGCACTACCTGCTGATGTTAGACCCCATAACTGAGGAATGTGCTGAGCATTACATGCAACGCCTATTAATAATAGACATATTACAAGAGGATTTACTCGTTTAATCATTGTTGAAGTAGTTGATGAGTTTTTGCAAATGTACCCAATTTCATAGACAAAATGGACATTTATACCTATGAAATTTCGAACATAATTGGTTAAAGAGTACTTAGCTGAGGCTGAAAACCATTTCAATATGGGGAATATTGTCTTCTAAATATTCTTCTCCAGAAATTTCAAATCCAAAAGAGGAATAAAATTTTATAAGATAGCATTGAGCTCCGATTCGAACAGGAACTTTTCCATATTTTTGTTGTACAAACTCTATCGACTTTTTCATTAGTTCTTTTCCTGCTCCAGTTCCTCTTGCTTTTTGTGAACTTATAACTCTGCCAATAGAAACTTCTTTAAAAGAAATTCCTGCTGGAACTATTCTGGAATAAACTACCAATTCCCCATTTGAATCATAACCTGACAAATGCAATGATTTTAAATCTTTCCCATCCGCATCTTGATAAGCACAATTTTGCTCAACAGAAAAAACAGCTAAACGTAATTGCATAATTGCATACAACTCATAATTGCTGAGCTCTTCAAACGTTTGTATTTTCCAATCAATATTCATTTGATAAATTTAATCAATATTTTTTTCTCTGCCCAGGTATATAACAACAATCCCACTATGCAACCAAAACTATTTGCAATAAAATCGTAAATATCAGCACTACGTTCTTCAAAAATCGCATCCTGCATCAATTCCAAAGCACCACCATAAGCAACACAAATTAACAATGAAATTATTTTTGATGATTGCTGTATTTTATGAAATGTTGTTTGAAGTAAAAAACCTCTAATGGTAAATACAATTAAAACAAAAAATATTCCTGCATGTACAAATTTATCGAAGCTCAATAATTCTAAAAACGAAATATGCGGAATGTCCCTTCCAGGAATTCCGCATAATAATAGAATGAGTAATGCCCAAAGCATTGCCCATTTCATATGTCTGACGAACATGAGGCTAGTGTCCGATTAGAGCTTTATAATCAGCAGCGCTTAATAATGCATTTGATTCTGAAGCATCTTTCATTTCTACCTTAATCATCCAACCCGCTCCGTAAGGATCTTTATTCACCGCTTCTGGATTTGTATCCAAACCTTTATTTACTTCAGCAACTTTTCCTGATAAAGGCATAAATAAATCCGAAACAGTTTTTACTGCTTCTACTGTTCCAAATATTTCTTCGTGAGCAAGTTCTTCGCCTTCAGTAGTAATATCTACATAAACGATATCACCCAATTCACCTTGAGCAAATTCCGTGATGCCAATAAATGCATTATTACCTTCTAAACGAACCCATTCGTGATCTTTGGTGTATTTTAAATTTTCTGGAAAATTCATTTGTTTCTTGTTTTTATAATTGAAGCACAAATTTATAGTTAATTCTATAAGTTTGATTGATTTATATGAATTTATTTCTGCTTATAATAATGACTTTTCTGCTTTCCCATTCGATAGTGTCTGCTTCAACGCAGAATGCTCAGGGTGACGCAAATAGAGTTACAATTGACAGCTCAGGCGTCACACTGAGTGGATTCCACTACGCTCACCATAAACTCTGTCGAAGTGCTTTCGAAGCGTTTGATTACTCGATAAAATAAAAACTCTAATTAGCCAAAGTTAACCTCAAGCTAATTCCCGCATTGGTGTTCGCTGTTGGAAACGAGTTCGACAATACTGGTCTGTTCATGATTCTATCGTAAAACAAACGAATATTTATCTTCTCACTAATTACATAATCGGCAGAAACCTTTATTGAAATAATGTTTGTTCCTGCTGTTGATTGACTAACTTCTTCAACAATTCTTCTGATTACTGTTTCGTTTTTACGGAAAGATAAATCCACTTTTAAATTCAAATCGCTCTTTACAGGTTTGCCTTTAATTTGCAGTTTCCCTAAAGTTAAATTCGGAATACGATAACCTAAACCACCCACAATCTCTTGTCCGGCAACCTCTGTAATAGTTTTACTTGTTAATCCTAAGGACAAATTTCTATCTTTTTTATATTCGAAACTTACAAGAATACTGTTTTTTAATGTCATATCTAATTTAATAAGTGGACTCCATTGTTCAGAAATGGAAACACTGCTGATTAAATCTTTTGATAAAAAGTTAGCATTATTTGCAACAGATGAAACAATTTCTCTAATATGAGTATAACCATCATCATCTGGATCGTAAAACAATAAGTTGGTTGTGTAGCCTCCGACATTATAGGAAGAACGATATGCATGACTTAAAGTAAAAGATTTAAAATACTTTTTAATTTTTTCCATTTTAGATAAACCATCATACGTAATTCTCCAATTTGGCTTCGGAATTTTAGGACGTGTTTCAAGAGTAGTACTATTCGGATTTGTTCCACCATAGGCAGCTAAAAATGCAGGAATCAATACATCTTGCGATGTTTCATTATATCCATCTGCAAAACCATTAATTGAAGTTGTGGAGAAAGGGTTTTCACCTCTTCGTGCTGAAATACTTGCTCTGGCATCCAAAAATTTCTGAAATGTAACTTCGCCATCTTTTACAAATGATGTTTTATAACTTAAAAACGACATACTAAAATTCCCTGTTTCGGTCGGTTGATTGAATCTAAAACGATCTACGACAGAACCATCAAGCAGAGTATCATTTGGGGTCCATCTGATAAAAACACTATTGCTTTTCGCTTCGGTTCTTGTCGCTGTTAACTCAACTTTCAAATCAGGAAATGGTTCTAAATTGGCACGAATATTTAAATTTTGACTTTGTGTTCTTGTGTATGCCGAATTAAGTGATTGAGTTTTCCATAACCAATCTCTGTCAATTGCTTCATCAACAATATCACTTTGACTGCCCAAAACAAATCCGGCTGTTGGTCCTTGAAATTGTTTATCCATACCAAACATAGAGGTAGATTGTTTGTATCCAGGTAAAATTGTTCCTTTTGTAGTACCGTAAGTTATAGTAATAGTTTTTATCGACATAATTATTCGAGCCAAGTACTGTACAATTTCGAGCTTCTCTTCTTTTGCTTTCTTAGTTGAATCTGCAATTTCGGCTGGAGTTTTAGGAACACCCGGTTTAACAATCGCACTTGTTTTTCCGCCTTTATTATTTGATTTATTATTTTTCTGATTTATCTTTTTAAAGTATGGAACTTTATTATACAAGGTAACCATGTTTAATTGTCCGTTCCAATTCATCGACTCGGAATTACGAATAGTATTACCCAAAGAATCGGCATTAAATGGGGCTCTGTCCCAACCATACGTTCCTCCATATCTTACGGATGCTGAAGTAAAATCTAACAATGGTATTTTATTAATTGGAATAGTATAATTGACACCAATTTGCTGATTAAATTGTGTTGTATTTCCAAGCTTTAAAAAATTATCTCTCAGCGTACCTTTTTTCTCCCCAGTATCAATTTCGCCTTGTGGTTCTAGAATTCTCGCATCGTTTGATGCAGTATAATCCAATTTTAATGCTTTTGTGATATCGTATTTTAATTCATAATTACGCCCCATGTTAAAGCGTTTATTGAATGTTGGAATAATTAACAAATCACCTCCAGTTGTATTTCTATTTTTTGAAGTGCTGAAATCCCTTTCTATATCTGTTCCAAATCCAATTTTATTTGGCATTAAATAAAAATTTAAATCTTTTATTAATTGAAGATACTTGTGCTGAAATATTTTTGTTTTTGCAAACGGTTTGTGATTTTTAGGTTGTGGAGCAAAACTATAAACCAAGCCACCACGATAGTTTCTCTGAGTATTGTATTCTATATTTACATCGCGCTTATATTGCTCGTTATAGGAATAAGAAGCTGCCCAATTTTCCACATCGTAAATCCGACTCTTCTTTGCATTTTTACCTTTATCTTTTTTAACGTTTGTAAAGTTGATGCTTCTTCGCTTTGTATAATCTTGCGTAACATGTTTTAAAGAGTCGCGCACATCTTTTGGAATAGACTCATCTTCTAAGACTGGCTTCAACAAAATATCTGGATCAAGTGGATTGTATTGCGGTGTAATAAATGTTTCAGAATAACCAACATACATTGGAATATGAATATTATATTCTTCAGGTAAAAATTTTCCTAATTCTAAACTTGAAGAAGCATCATATTGTTTTAATGTTGCTCTTTTTCTTTCTTGAATTTTATTTTCAACACTTCCGAAACCTGGTGTATAAATATTTCCTGACAAAGAAACATTTCCAAAATCTGCCAACTTAGCAGTGACTCTTGCTGTTGAAGCCCATCCACCTTTTTCATCAAAATCACTTAAACGCAATTCATTCACCCAAACTTGCGCGCATTTTGGCAAACCATCATCACTATCCGAAGGTCCATCCTTTTTAGGATTACGAATTCCCACCATCATAGTTTTAACCGCACTTAAATTCGGATTTCCTTTTATAGTAATAATTCTTGAGCCATCCATAACTTGAAATTCAGAAGTAAGTGTGACAGATCCTCCGTTAAACATTTCAATATTTCTTTGTTGTTTAGCAGATTGAAATTTTTCAAATTCCAAAACCATTTCATTCGCTTCTGGCCAAACTCTGTATTGGTCATCTGTATCCGAACCATTATAATATCCTGGGGCAGTTACTTTTAAAGGAATTGAGTATTCATAATAGTTATCGGTAAAATCTGTTCCTAAACGAACAAACACATATAAATCATCATTGTTTAATGGATCAGCTGTATTTGCTGATGCTTCTGCATGCACATACATTTTTAATTTTTTGTACTGACGCACATCTAACTCTGTTGTTTTATATCCTGCACGCGCTTTACCATCTTCTAAATTACAAACGGTTAATGACATCGCTTGCTCGTTTAATGCAACTAAATTTGCAGAACCTGTATTAATCTCTCTATCAATGTTTGGTGGCAATACATAGTTTACCGGTTGTTTGCTTCCGTCTTCTTCAATATTCACTGCACCAATATCAAATTGCGTATTCGCATCATCATTCGGTTGATATAATCCAGGAAGCAATAAATCAAAACCATATCTTCTCCAATCGTTACGCACCAATTCTAATTTTGCAAAACGAAGAGTAACTGGTTTGTCGCAGCCTTTTAAAAACATACGAATAAAACGAATGGACTGAAAATTTTCGATTGAACCTACACGAATTGCATTAGGATCTTTGATTGGAATTTTAAATTGATACCAAGTAATTGGTTTTGAAGTCCCGTCTTTAATATTTTGTCCAGTTGTAACATATTTATTTGTAATATAATTTGTTCCTACTCCACTGGCAAAATAACTCGGGCTCAAACTCACTTTATATTGATAATAACTTTCAACTGTACTTAAGTTATTATCACGATTAATATCTTCCACGTTTGGCAATGTAGTTGATTGAGTTGGATAGGCGCCAGAAGTAACAGCAGAATTTCCTTCTAAACCATTAAATTTTTTGTAGCGTTCTACTGTTTTAATATTATCTGTATCATAGCCATCGTTTCTAAAATATTTATAATCATCGCCAGAAGGGTCACCAGAAATATTTGCTGTTGAAATTCCTGCGGCAGCAAGATCTAATAAATAAGTATTAAAATGAACGGACTCAATAGTATTACTCATACCATCTAAACCCACATCCTGAAACGGTCTGTCACCTTCAGGGCTATTGAATGCATTTACCAGAGGTTGAATCAATCCAACTATTCCCCATTCTGTTGTATCAGTTGGAACGTTATATCCATTATTTTGCGGGGCAGTACTTGGAGCAGGCAAAACATTTTCGGCACTCTTGAATCCATCTCTTAAAACATCTTCCGAAATGTTTCCAATATCAAAATATAAATCTCCTGTTGTATGTGCATTTAAGTTATCCGAATTAAAAGGATCCATTACCCAAAATTGAATGAATTCGATATTGGCAGCTTCAAAATCGTTAGTGCTGATACTACGCATAATTCCTCCCCAACGTGTAGTTGGACTATTTAAATTACCACTTGCATCCAAACCAGCAGAAATTCCTGGAACACCTGCAACGTCATAATTGTAAGGACCGCGTTCATCAGGATAGTATGACAAATCCAAAGTTGTTAAAATCACAGGTGTTCCTGATGAAGAAGGTTTATTTGGAAACACTTCTGTCTCCGGAATTTCACGAGCAAAATTATTCGACATATCTGTTGAATTGATATTGCCTGGAGTAATTCCAGTTTGTTGACGCATCAATAATGGATCGATGTGATACCAACTTAATTTTGCCCTGTTGAAGCCATTTGTTATATCATCTGATAAAGCTCCTTCAGGAAACATTCCTGATGAGGTTTGTCCTTGCGGTGTACTTGCCAAGCTCCATGCACTTTGTGCATGCAAAGCTATTTCAGATTGACTTCCTTCAAAGTCATCGATATAAGAATTTCCGGCTTTACCGATGGCTTTACTGTGACCTGGAATTAAATATGCAAATTCTCCAGCAGCAGTAATTGTACTCATCTCTTTTGTTTCGATAAATGGAATTTTATCTACTAAGCGAGTTAGAAAGGGTGCTTCCGTTCTGTAGTTGGCATCAAATCCAAAAATGGTATTTGAAATAGGTTCATCACCTATGTTTACTTTTTTAGTCAGTGGTCGTTCAGTTAAATTTAAAACAGTTGCACCAATACTAAAATCTTTATTGATTCGATAATCGAGGTGAGTTCCAAATAATGTTTTTTGTTGTATGGCAAAGAGGGCATTACTTTCCAATGAAATTTTAATAGGTGTACCAGAATTTAAAATTCCTTCGTCAATAATTTTCACACGACCCAAAGTATAATCAACGGTGTACTGAACGTTTTCTTGCAGCACAATTCCACCTGCTGTAACTGTTACGGAGCCTTGTGGGACATTGGGTGCACCTAATGAAATTTCGGAGCCTCCAGATGATTTGTAAGAACCTTTTAATTTGAAACGATTTAAATTCGGAAAAACATTTCGTGCAGTAGTGATGGTAGAATCGTACAATGGGTCAAATACATAAGCGTTTGCTTCTAATGCATCACAAGAAGGTAAACCTAAAAACTTACTTCTCAAATGATCTCCGAAAGGTTCTAGTAAAGGAAAAATAACTCTTCCATTGGTAGAATTAATTGTTACACCATCAATAAAATCAAATACCCCATCAGCAATTTGGTCACTTTGTTGATTTAAACGATCAAGGTTTATTACTTGCAAAAGTGGTTTTGCTTTAATTAAAGTTTGACAATCAGTAACTGGCAGATAATTAATGTCTGTTCCACTTACAGCGTTTGTATAAAAAACCTCCAATTTAAAATCCTGTGCATTTACTTGATATGAACCAATAGAATAAATATTTTTCATCATCAAATCCCAAATAGGATGTTTAGTATTTGGTGCAGAACTCTTCAACATTTTTGTAAACAATGCTCCTGTGCTTATACCGTCTGTCGACAATTCACCTACTTTATAAACGTTTCCGTTATAAGTATATTCATAAGCAACAGAAAGAACTTGGTCCGGATTTAATTGCTGATTTAAGGATACATAACCTAATTTAACATTGAATGTATATTCTGATGGTTGTAATTTTCGAGCATTCGTAACTAATAAATAATTGGTTTGTTGTTGTACAACTCCAGGAGGCGTTGACAAATTATAGATTAAATTATCCGTCAAATTCACTGTACGAATATTTGGATCAGCGATCAAACTTGCATACAAACTATTCTGAGTATTGTATGGTAAAACATCAGGAGTAAGGTCATCAATAAATACTTGTTGATTAGCAGGAACGTGAGGCTTTGGCAAATCATTCCTATAGTCCTCTCCCAATTCCGAAAATGCAACAACGCTTCTAATATCATTTGTTGCGCCATTGGTATTTGAAATCCAAACCTCAATTCTATTAATGTTTACTTGAGAATTTACAAAAGGTAAATTTGCCAAAGCAGCATTAAAATTATCGCGGAAATAATGTGCAAGAAAAAAGTGTTTGTTTGGTTCGTATTGATCGCCAGGAATATCAAACTTGCTGACTTGTGCTCCACCCGTTACTTCTACTTCTGATTTTTTTCCTTTTTGTTGCGACAAAACACTTGTTACTGTTAATCTCCCAAATTGCAATTGTGTTTTTACACCAAACAAAGTTTGACTTCCAGTAATTAAAGAACCATTCAATGGCAAACTCACGTTACCCGCTTCAATCTTTTTAATAATTTCATCTTCGTAGCCTGTATACTCCAACTTCATTTGATTTTCGTAATCAAATGTTGCTTCGGTATTATAACTTGTAGTTAATTTTAATTTATCTCCAATTTTTCCAACAACGTTCAATTGAATTTTTTCGTCAAAGTCGAACGTGTTTGTTTTTCTATTCCTTACAGGGATGGCAGGATTATCTGTTTTTGTTCCGTTGTATGCAAAAATTAATTCAGCAGAACCATTCGGTCGAATATCAACTGTGTTACCACCAAAAATTCGATCAAATATTTCTCCACCAACATGCAGTTTCGGAATAGCTGTTTTATTTTGTGCATTTTCACTTTCGGCATGTGAACGAGCATTCCAATAATCTTTCACTTGTTTATCAAACATTAATTTTTGATATTCTTCCGAATCTAAATATGTAGGGGGACGATAATTCATTCCGCCCATTGTTTGATTTACATTGTATTGTCCGGTTGTTGGATCGTAATCAACATTAGTATTTACGTTAGAAGGATTGTTCAACATCAAACCACCTCCATTGGGATAATTCAGAGGATCTCCAGTTGATTCATCATTAAAATTATATGGAAGAATTATTGGTGTATTGGGATCTTCAGGGGTATCAATTGCAATGATTGGTTGATTCGCATCTGCAATATCTGCATGAATAAAGGAACTCATTTTCGCATTGGAAGTCACAATGAGTGAAAGCATTCCAATGGATGCTGCAGAAACAAGTATATATTTTGAAATCGACTTGGTCAAAATGTGAAATTGAAATTTTAAAGATTTTTGAGTGCGGATTTAATCAACTGTTCTACTGTTTGTCCTGTTCCTTCTGTTCTTATAATTTTATCCAGCACTTTATCTGCACCTTGTTTATTAAAACCCAACATCACAAGAGCAGATAACGCTTCTTCCTTCAAAGTATTGTTAACGCTTGAAAATATTTCTGAAGACAAATCACTCTTTCCCATTTTATCTTTTAAATCTACAATCACACGCTGTGCTGTTTTTTCTCCAATTCCTTTAACACTTTTTATTACTGCAACATTTGCAGTAGCAATAGCTGTTTGTATTTCTGCAGCTGTTAATGATGAAAGCATAAGCAATGCACTCGTACCACCAACACCCGAAACAGAAACTAGTAAACGAAATAAATTTCTTTCCTCAATGTCTGCAAAGCCATAAAAGCGGGGCATATCATCACGCACATACATTTGTTCGGTAAACAATTTACATTTTTCGGAATCTCCGATTTTCGTAAATGTGTTCAAGGAAATTTGCATCACATAGCCAACTCCACCTGCATCAATTACAACATACGTTGGTGTTTTCTCTACTAATTTTCCTTCAATGTGATAAATCATTCGTTCAATTTTAAAGACGTAAATATTTCAAAAGAGTTGCCTTATAAAACGCTCTTCCGCTTCCCTTCTCCGCTAGGAGAAGGTGTCCCGCTTGCGGGACGGATGAGGTCATCTCTTCGCCTGTGCATCCACAACCGCAATCGTTACCATGTTCACAATTTCACGTACCGAACTTCCTAGTTGTAAAATGTGAACTGGTTTTTTCATTCCTATTAAAACCGGTCCAATGGCTTCGGCACCGCCCATTTCTTGAAGCAGCTTATAAGCTATATTTCCAGATGCTAAATTTGGAAAGATGAGTGTGTTTACTTTTTTATCTACTAAATCCGAAAAAGGAAATTGCTCTTTCATCAATTCATTGTTCAATGCAAAATTGGCTTGCATCTCTCCATCTACAACCATTCCCGGATAATTTTTATGTAAAATTTCAACCGCCTCACGCATTTTGTTTGGCACTTCTCCTTCGGCAGAGCCAAAGTTGGAATACGATAACAAAGCAATTCGCGGAGTAATGTTAAACTGCTTTACACTAGTAGCAGTAAGTACAGTAATGTCGACCAAATCCTGAACAGTTGGATTCACGTTCATAGTTGTATCAGCAAAGAAAAACGGACCTTGCTTGGTATTCATGATATACATACCCGCTACACGTTTCACCCCTTCTTGTACTCCAATAATTTGTAATGCAGGACGAATAGGATCTGCATATTTTCTTGTCAATCCAGAAATCATTGCATCTGCAGCGCCTGTTTCAACCATCATTGCACCAAAGTGATTTCTTTCTTTCATCACTTTTTTTGCTTCATACAAAGTAAAACCTCTGCGCTGACGCTTTTTGAAAAAGATATCTCCAAATGCACTTCTTCTGTCATCTTCGGATTTACTACGTGGATCAATAATTGGAATATCTCCTAAATCAAGATTATTATCAGCAATTAATTTTTTAATTTTTTCTACATCACCTAAAAGTATTGGTCTTGCAATACCTTCATCATTTACTTGCTGTGCAGCTTTTAAAATTTTGTAATGATCTGCCTCTGCAAAAACAACACGTTTAGGATTTTGTTTTGCTTTGTTGGTGATGTTACGAATGAGTTTATTATCCAATCCTAATCGGTTAATCAACTCTTGAACATAGCCATCCCAATTAGTAATTTTATGTTGAGCTACCCCCGATTCAATTGCAGCTTTAGCAACAGCAGGAGCAACAGTATAAATCAAACGTGGATCAATTGGTTTTGGAATAATGTATTCTGGACCAAACGTAATATTTTTTGAATCATACGCTAAGTTTACTGTTTCTGGCACCACTTCTTTTGCAAGATTTGCGATTGCATAAACAGCAGCCAACTTCATCGCTTCGTTAATTTGCGTTGCACGTACATCTAAGGCACCACGAAAAATAAATGGAAATCCCAAAACGTTATTCACCTGGTTAGGATGGTCGGAGCGACCAGTAGCCATAATGATATCAGGACGAGCAGCCATTGCATCAGCATACGGAATTTCAGGATCAGGATTTGCCAATGCAAACACGATTGGGCGTTTTGCCATGGATTGAATCATTTTTTGATTCACCACATTTCCTTTTGAAAGACCGACAAACACATCTGCATCTTTCATTGCTTCTTCCAATGTTTTTACTTTTTTAATGGTGCTTGCAAAAAATAATTTTTGTCCATCTAAATCATCACGATCAACAGTCAACACTCCTTTGCTATCCAACATTAAAATATTTTCTTTTTTTGCACCAACAGCTATATAAAGTTTTGCACAAGAAATTGCTGAGGCTCCAGCTCCATTCACAACTATTTTTACTTTATCAATTTTCTTTTTTGCAACTTCACAAGCATTGAGTAATGCTGCTGCAGAAATAATTGCGGTTCCATGTTGGTCATCGTGCATCAAAGGAATTTTTAATTCCTCTTTCA
>CAMCUO010000062.1 GCA_945879015.1 Chitinophaga pinensis
GGCAAAAAATAGCACCAACAAACTTACAATACGATTTATTTTAGTGGGCTTACTTTATAAAAACCCAAAAACATAAAATTAACTAACTGATAATCAAATAAATTAGCATATATAAATTCTATTTTGTACTTTTATCGGACAATAATGAATCTGAATCAAAATTAATCAAATAATTGCCTTGGATTAACTTATAATTAATAGTGTTTTAAACGTAACTTTGTGAATAAACTATACAATTATGAGCGTCAATTTACAAACACTCTGCCAAGATGTGTGTACTTTATCAAAAGAAGTAGGTGTTTTCATCAAAAATGAAGGTGAAAAGTTCTCATCAATGAAGGTTGAGGTAAAAGGAAAAAACGATTTTGTGTCATACGTTGATAAAACTTCGGAAAAACTTATAGTTGAAAAGCTAGCTCTTTTATTACCAGAAGCTGGATTTATTGCTGAAGAAGGAACTTCCACAAAAAAAGGAGCAGTTTACAACTGGATAATCGATCCATTGGATGGAACCACCAATTTTATACATGGAATTCCTTGTTTTGCTATTAGTATAGCCTTGATGAGAAATAAAGAATTGATAGTAGGAGTTATATATGAAATCAATTTAGATGAGTGCTTTTATGCTTGGGAAGGAAGCAAAGCCTATTTAAATGGGAAAGAAATAAGTGTTACCAAAACAGCAAAATTAGCTGATTCATTGCTGGCAACAGGCTTTCCTTATTACGATTACGATCGGATGGACGAATACATGGAATTATTCAAATATTTCATGAAAAATACGCATGGTTTAAGAAGATTAGGTTCAGCGGCAACCGATTTAGCCTATGTTGCCTGCGGACGATTTGAAGGATTTTACGAATATAGTTTACAACCTTGGGATGTAGCAGCAGGGGCATTTATAGTTCAACAAGCTGGTGGAAAAGTGACTGATTTTAAAGGCGAAGGAAATTATATTTTTGGGAAAGAAATTGTAGCAGGAAATGCTGCTTGTTTTGATGAATTTTTAGATGTTGTAAAAAAACATTTTCCATAATGGAAGAAAAAGAAAAACCCAAAACTGCTTGGGAATTTATAAAAATATATTTCCCTGACGTATGGCAATATATTGTGATAATTATCGTCATGATTATAGCAGCTATTTTTATCTTATAGGTTACGGATAACGAATCAAAACGAATTTACGAATTTGTGTGTCTTTTTATGAGTTCAAGCATTATCATTTAAACTATTTAATTGATAAAAATGAAAAGGAAGATATCCCCCTCACCGAGGGGGCAGGGGGAGATTGAGAATCATACTTACAATCGATTAAGACAAATGAAAAAAATAATCATCCTTGCAACGCTCCTACTGCAAATCAGTTTTCTAAATGCTGAAACTAAAATCATACATGTTTTTGTAGCATTATGCGATAACGATAGCCAAGGCATTGTTCCTGTTCCAAAGAAAATTGGCAATGGTAACGATCCTGATAATAATTTGTATTGGGGTTGTGGTTACGGAGTCCGCACTTTCTTTAAAAATGCTGCTGAATGGAAATTGGTTTCGAAACGAAAAGGCTTTTCCGAAATTATACTTGAAAGAATTATTTTTAAACACATCACTCAAGATGCATACATTATTGCCGATGGATTTAAAGGAGATAAAATAAAAACCTGTAACGAAAATTTCTTTAAGTCTGCTTCTGGAAATGTAACAGATACAATTATGGTAAAGGGCAAAGTCTTAAATTTCAATGCCGCACAACTAGTTTGTTATGTTGGTCACGATGGATTAATGGATTTTACTTTAGAAACCTATCCAACAAAAAAAGGAACTGGTAAAAAGGATGTTATTATTTTGGCTTGTGCAAGCAGAACATTTTACAAAGAAGGAATTAAAAGCGCGGGAGCAAATCCAATATTATGGACAACCAATTTAATGTGCCCAGAAGCTTATACTTTAAAAGCGGCTATTGATGGCTGGTTGCTAAATGAACCAGGAACACAAATTCACCTCAGAGCGGCAGAAGCCTATCACCAATATTTAAAATGTGGATTAAAAGGTGCTAAGAATTTATTTGCGACTGGGTTTTAACTACTTTCTTTTTATCGACCACAATCCAATAAAAGTAATCGCACCATTCAATATAATCATTTCAAATCCAAATTTGTAGCCATTAAATAATTCTTTTGAAAAACTATTTAAGGTATAACAAATAATCGGTGAAATAATGCAGACCAATGGAACCAATCTATCTTTTACTTGTAGTTTGGTAAACAATCCAAAGGCATACAAACCAAGCAATGGTCCGTAAGTATAACCAGCCCATGTAAATAATTCATTAATAACAGCATCGTTATTTATCAATTTAAAAACAATGATGACGGCAAATAAAATACTTGCGAAACCAATGTGAACACGGTGGCGAATTTTTGTTTTTTCTGCTTCTGTTTTTGTTGTGTCTTCTTTTAATCCTAAAAAATCTAAGCAGAATACGCTTGTCAATGCAGTCAAAGCACCATCAGCACTTGGATATGCGGCAGATATTAATCCTAGAATAAAAAATATACCTGACACGGTTCCAAAATGATGCAAAGCAATTGTAGGGAATACGGTGTCTGAAATAATTTTTCCTTTTGCATCAATCATCAAAGGAACGCTTTCCTGATTTGCATAGATATAAAGTAAAGCTCCCAATACCAAAAACAAAATATTTACAATCAATAAAATTCCACTAAATGTGAGTACATTTTTTTGAGCATCCCCTAAAGTTTTGCAACTGATGTTTTTTTGCATCATCTCCTGATCCAAACCTGTCATTGCAATTGCTATAAACATCCCACCAAAAAATTGTTTAGGAAAAAATGATTTCGCTTGCCAATCATCAAAAAATGTTTTTGAATATTGACTATCTAAAATTTTGTGATACAAATCAGTAACACTCAAGTCTAAATCTTGCGCAATAAACACAATTGATAAAACTACCGACACAATCATAAAAGTAGTTTGCAAAGTATCAGTATAAACGATAGTTTTTACTCCGCCTTGATAAGTATAAAGCAGAATAAGCAACATAAAAACGGCAACGGTCACAGCAAATGGAACACCCATATCGTCAAACACAAATTCCTGTAACACATTAACAACAATATACATACGAAACGCAGCACCAACAACTCTAGAAAATATAAAAAAGAAAGCGCCTGTTTTATAAGAAGAGTTTCCAAATCGCCCTTTCAAATAACTATAGATAGAAGTTAGATTTAGGCGGTAATACAAAGGCAAAAGCACATAAGCAATGACCAAATATCCAACTAAATAACCCAAAACGACTTGTAAATACCCAAATTGAGATGTTCCAACGGCGCCAGGAACAGAAATAAACGTAACTCCAGAAAGCGATGCTCCAATCATTCCATAAGCTACCAAATACCATTTGGAAGAACGGTTTCCAACATAATAGCTTTCGTTGTTTGCTCCTTTAGAAGTCCACCAAGTCACATAAAACAGCAATAATGAATATGCTAATACACAAATTAGAATTAGGGATGAGGACATAGTTTATCTTCTTTATAAAAAATTTACTCTTATAACAAAGAAAAAGAAATAAAGCCCAGCTTCCACCTCATTCATTTTTTGTATATTAACAAAGTTTTTCACAAGCTAAAATGACAACAACTAGGCGCTTATCCATTCTTTCGTTTGTATTGCTTTTGGCAATTACATTTTCTTTTCTGACAAGTGCTTTTAAAAAGGATGTTTTTTTGGGCAACGACTTGATAGTTGAAAAGAAAAAGACAAAATCCGGTTACAATTACACCCTATTTCATAAAAATAATTTTAAAATAGATCTTTCCTTAAAACGTCCTGAAAAAACAGACAAAACAATAATGTTATGTATTGCAGGTGCATATACTGACCTGCATAGCTATGCTCCAGACGGGCTATTGATATGCAACGGGAAAGTATTTAACAAGAACAAAGTCAATTATACTCTTGGAGGTGCAATTAAAATTATTGAAGGTGACTGCGTACTGTTTCCAACCGACAAAGGTAAACTGCTGACCGACTCATTGATCAATTTTGTTGCCTCAAAAAAAGGTTCCTTGTTTCAGCAAATACTAATGATCGAAAAAGGAGTTGGAGCAAAATATAAAGATGTAAAATTATTTCAGAGAAGAGCCATTGTAAAACTAAAAGGAAACAAAACGGCTGTGATAGAATCATACGAACACATAACACTTACTGCATTTACAACCGACCTCTTAGAACTTGGAGTGCAAGATGCTTTGTATGTGGATATGGGAGCTTGGGATGAAGGATGGTATATAAATCCATCTGATAAAAAAATCATTCCAATTGGAAGAATGAAAACACAAACCGCCAAACAATGCAATTGGGTTGTGTTTAAAACGAACTAATTTATGTGCGGAATAACTGGAATATTAGCATTTAATGAAAAAGGAAAACAATACTTAAGTAAAGTAAGTTCTGCTACATATACTTTGCTAAAGCGCGGACCAGATGGAGAAGGAATTTATTTCAATAAAAATGTTGCTTTAGGACATAGAAGACTTTCAATTATTGATACATCTAATGCTGCGTCACAACCTTTTACAGAATCTACAGAAAGATATACGATTGTATTCAACGGAGAAATTTTTAATTACAAACAGCTCCGTAACCAACTTGAAAGCAAAGGAGTAAAATTCAAGTCTCAAAGCGACACCGAAGTCTTGCTTCAATTATATATTTCCGAAAAAGAAAACTGTTTAGAAAAATTAGATGGGGAGTTTGCATTCGCTATTTATGATTCACAAAACGAAGAACTTTTTTTAGCACGCGATAGATTTGGAATAAAACCATTGTATTATTATAAAGATGATGAACGATTTGTTTTTGGTTCGGAGCTAAAAGCATTGATGGAGTTTGATATTCCGAAGGTTATCGACAAAACAGCTTTGCAACTTTATTTTCACTTAAACTATATTCCTAGCCCCTACTCTATTTTTGAAAATGTAAAAAAATTGGAATCTGGAACATTTATGAAAGCAAACTTGAAAGGAATAACTGAAGAAAAAAAGTATTACTCAATTCCATATTTAAGCGAATTAAAAAATATTCCGAGCTACGAATCTGCTCAAAAAACATTTAAGTCATTACTAGAATCATCGGTTCAACAGCGAATGATTGCAGATGTACCTTTGGGGACATTCTTGAGCGGAGGAATTGATTCATCCATTATTACTGCTATTGCAGCTCAAAACACAAAGCATTTAAATTCGTTTTCAATTGGTTTTAAGGATGAACCATTGTTTGATGAAACAGAACATGCACAATTGCTTGCAAAAAAGTACAAAACCAATCATACCGTTTTTCAATTAAGCAACAACGATTTGTTCGCTAACTTACAACAAGTATTAGATTATACCGATGAACCATTTGCTGACTCATCTGCTCTTGCAGTCAACATTTTAAGTATGCATACCAAAAAGCATGTAACAGTTGCTTTATCAGGAGATGGTGCAGATGAACTTTTTGCAGGCTATAACAAACATGCTGCTGAATTAAAAGCAAGAGCTGGTGGAATAAAAGCAGGTTTAGTAAAATCATCACACAGCATATTAAAACAATTACCAAAATCGCGGAACAGTAAAACAGGAAATAAAATTCGTCAGCTAGAAAAGTTTGCAGAAGGAATGAAAATGAGTCCGCAAGAACGCTACTGGCAATGGGCTAAATGGGCTGGATATACAAGCGATCAACTTTTCTCCAAAAAATATTCCTCTGATATAAATGCAATTACATTCGAAAAAAACAAATCCAATATTTTAAAAAATATTTCCGATGATTACAATTCAGTCCTTCTAACCGACATGAAATTAGTTTTAGAAAACGATATGCTTGTAAAAGTGGATCGTATGAGTATGAGTCAGAGTTTAGAAGTACGAGTTCCTTTTCTCGACCATAAAATTGTTGACTTTGCATTTTCTTTGCCTGCAGATTATAAAATTGATAATAAGGCGAGAAAGAAAATCATTCGTGATACATTTAAGGATTTATTGCCTCAAGAACTTCTATCAAAAAAGAAACAAGGCTTTGAAGTTCCTATGCTCAAATGGTTTAAAACTGATTTAAAATCGATGATTACAAATGAATTGTTAGAAGATAAATTTATTGCTGAGCAAGGAATTTTCAATTTAGATGAAATAAAAAAACTGAAAGCGCAATTATTTTCTAATAGTCCGAATGATGCTGTAGAAAAAGTTTGGGCATTGATTGTATTTCAATATTGGTTTCTACGAATTACGAATTAAAACGAATTACGAATCTACGGATATAAAAAAATAAAACTCAGTGACCTTAGTATCTAAGTGGTAAAAGAATGACGAAAGTATTACGCATAATAAACCGATTTAATCTTGGTGGTCCAACCTACAACGTTGCTTATTTGAGCAAATACATGTCGGATGATTTTGAGACTTTATTAGTGGGTGGTGCAAAAGATGACACAGAAGAAAGCTCTGATTTCATAGTTAATAATTTAGGTTTAAAACCAATTATTGTGGAAGAGATGATCCGAGAGATTGATTTTAAAAATGACTACGCTGCTTATCAAAAAATAAAAAAAATAATTAAAGAATTTAAACCCGACATAGTTCATACGCATGCTTCAAAAGCTGGAACTCTTGGGCGTTTGGCGGCTTCATCTTGTGGTGTTCTAATTATTATTCATACATTTCATGGCCATGTTTTTCATTCTTATTTCGGAAAATTAAAAACATTGTTTTACAAAACCATAGAACGTTATTTAGCAAAAAAATCTACCATTATTATTGCGATAAGTGAAAGTCAAAAACAAGAGTTGGTTGAGATTCACAAAATATGTACGGCAGATAAAGTAAAAGTTATTCCTCTAGGTTTTGACCTTTCTAAATTTCAGGAAAACATTCTTGAAAAACGAAAATCATTCCGTTCAAAGTATAATTTGGATGAGGACGAGATTGCAATTTCAATTATTGGAAGATTAGTCCCTGTAAAAAATCATGCATTGTTTCTGGAGGCATTAAAATTTGTTTCCGAGAAAACAACTAAAAAAATTCGTGCTTTTATTATTGGAGATGGGGAAGAGCGTCAAAATATAGAATCGAAAGCAACTGAATTAGGAATTTCATTTGTTGATGCAATTAAAACGAACAAAAAGTCACTCTTAACATTCACATCCTGGATTAAGGAGATTGATATTGCCTTAGCTGGAAGTGATATTATTGCTCTTACTTCTTTTAACGAAGGCACTCCCGTAAGTTTAATAGAAGCTCAAGCCGCCAACAAGCCTATAGTAACAACCAATGTTGGCGGAATTGAAAACGTTGTTTTATCAAACCAAACAGCGTTGTTATGTGCAAACAACAATTTGGTCGAATTTTCTGGAGCATTATTAAAATTGATAGAAGAAGAAAAAATGCGTTTGGATATGTCTGAAAATGGCTGGCATCATGTAAAAGAGAAGTTTCACTATACAAGATTAGTTAAGGATATGGAGAACTTATACCATTCATTAAATAAGCCTTAACCCCCTCTAATAAAGGGCAATTTACCTCATTTTTTTCTTATAATGCAATAAAAAAAGGCATTACAAAGCAAATTTCTTTTAAAATTGAAAGTGAGTCGGGGTTTCGTAATATTTTTTAACTTTGTCAATTAAAATATACTTATATATATGCGTAAACTGCTCTATTTGTTTGGATTATCGTTGTTTTTTACTAGCTGCGGATGGTTAAATCCTAGCATTATGTTGAAAACTAACAAAGATTACAAATACTCTCAAAATCCTGATTCCTCAAAAGCTTTAGATTACAAAATATCCTCCAATGACATTTTGGAGTTCAGTATGTATTCAAACGATGGCTTTAAATTAGTTGATTTAACCTCACTTAATACTAGCAATATGGGATATCGATTTGAATCGAATATTCAGTATTTGGTAGAATCTGACGGTAATGCAAAATTACCTGTTTTAGGAAAGATTAAACTAAGTGGATACACAATCAGAGAAGCAGAAAGTTTGTTGGAAGAAAAATATGCCAGTTTTTATGTTCGCCCTTATGTAATCATGTCGGTTTCGAACAAAAGAGTGATTGTTTTTCCTGGGAGTGCGGGAGATGCTAAGGTAATTCCACTTATTAACAACAATACAACTTTAATTGAAGCATTGGCATTGGCTGGTGGCATTGCAGATGATGGAAAGGCCAAAATGGTAAAATTAATCAGACAAAGCCCTGATAACAAGCATGATGTTTTTTTAATTGATCTTTCCAAAATCGAAGGAATTAAACAAGGTACTATGGTTTTACAAGCAAATGATATTATTTATGTAGAACCAAGAAGAAAATATGCAAGCAGACTTACCCAAGAAATAGCACCTATTGTGAGCATATTTACTAGTGTGTTTGTATTATTTACCTACACAAAAGCAATTTCTAAATAAACCATTCTTGCCTTAATCGCAAATGCTACAAGAAGATATATCCAAGACGAACGATAGTTTTGAGCGCTATAAAGAGCGTATTTCGAACTTCAGTGGAGAATTCGAACTAGGGCTCTTTTTATTTATCGCTAGAAAAAGTCTTGTTTGGATTTTACTATTTTTCGGTTTAGCATTCGGAGCTGCGAAATTGTATTTGCGCTATACTCCTCCTGTATATGAAGCATCTAGTATTATACAAGTTCAAACAAGTAATCAAGCGAATAAATTATTGGAAGTTGAGAATCTATATGGTTCAGAGAGCGCAAATGGATTAGCTGAAGCAGTTGAACTTCTTCGCTCTAAAGTTTTTATTAAAAGAGTATTATCTAAATTGCCTTTAGAAGTAAGTTATTTTTCAGAAGGCACTTTGCTTAACAATGAATTATATACAAACACGCCCTTTAATGTTGAAATAAAGAAAAAAGCCAATACAATTGCGGGAACAAAAATTTATGTTGATTTTAATAGCAACAATTCAGGCGTAATAAATTTTATTGCCGATGGCAAAACATATTCTGAAAAGTACACTTCTGACAAATGGTTGAAATTTCCACAATTTGACTTAAAAATTAACATTACCAATTATTCTGATATTCAAAAACAGCAAAGTGCCGTAAAAGAAAATGCTTTTTATTTTACAATAAATGACACAAATTCCATTGTTAATAGCTATTACCCATCTCTCACTGTTACTTTATTAAACGAAGAAGCAAAAACTATTGCAATTTCATTCAAAGATTTAAATCCTCAAAAAGCAGCTGATGTTGTAACGGCTATTACAGAAGAATATACATCCTTTGATGTTGAACGAAAAGGAGAAAGCTCTAAAAGTGTTATTGAATTTATTGACCAACAATTAGACGCTGTATATAACCAATTAAAAACATCTGAAAATTCAATTCAAGATTTCAAAAAAGAAAACAATGTTTCAGATGATATCGAATTAAAAAACACGAATACAAATCGATTGAATGGATTAGAAGATCAAATCATAGCATTAGAATTAGAGGGAAATGTATTAAATAAAATAGGTAAAGATATTAATAGTGCAAAAAGCACAGACACCTACAGCTTTTTAGCAATGCTAGCTGGAACAAAATCAGAAACTAGCATAACCACTTCAGTTACTGAGCTTCATAGACTGTTGATTCAAAAAGAAGAAATGCTTTATCAAGTTACACCTGGTAGTGAGGCAATAAAGGCAATTGATTTTCAAATTGACATTCAAAAAAAATTATTGAAAGAAAGTGTACGATCAGTTGGAGTAAACTTAGAACTAAGGAAAAATGAATTGCAGAAAAAAGCTAATGAGTTTGCTGGCACATTTCGTAAACTTCCTTTAAATGAAGTTGAATTTGCCCGATTGCAAAGGCTATTTAGTATCAATGAAAAATATTATACTTTACTTTTGGAAAAAAGAACAGAATTTTCAATTTCAAAAGCAGGATTTGTTTCACAAAACGTTGTACTTGAAAAAGCTGACATCCCTTCTAAGCCAGTTTCACCAAATAGTAAAATCACATACATAAGTTATATTTTAATTGCTTTTCTGTTGAGTTTATCATTAATATTAATTAGATATTTATCACACAATGAAATTAATTCATTGAACGAAATCAGTAAATACACAAATTCATCAATTAGTATTCTTGGAATAGTGCCAAAATGCAAACAGGACATTCCTGTATCTCAATTATTGGTGGATAAAAGCCCAAAATCATTAATAGCAGAATCATTTCGTTCTATTCGAACAAATCTTCAGTTCATATCTAATACTCCTGGACCAAAAATTATAGCATTAACTTCTACAATTTCTGGAGAAGGAAAAACATTTGTTGCAATCAACCTTGCTGGTATTATTGCCTTCTCTGGCAAGAAAGTGCTTATCATAGATTTAGATATGCGAAAACCAAAAATTCACATTGGATTTAAAGCAGAGAATTCTAAAGGGATGAGTACACTATTAATTGAAAAAGGAACAATTGAAGATACTGTACAACATAGTAATTTAGAAAATTTAGATTTTATTACTGCTGGACCTATACCTCCTAATCCATCTGAGTTAATTATTAGCAGCAAAATGGATGACATTTTGAATCATCTTAAAACGATTTATGATGTTATTATTATTGATAATCCACCGGTTGGCTTAGTAAGTGATGGAATACCTATGATTCAAAGAGCTGATTATCCTATTTATATTTTTAGAGCTGAGTATTCTAAACGAAATTTTATTCAAAACGTTGATCGTTTGTTTAATGAAGCAAATATTAAAAAATTATCTGTTGTATTAAACGGAGTAGATATTGAACGTAAAAGCTATGGTTACAACTATGGTTATGGATATGGTTATGGTTACGGTTACGGTTATGGATATTATGATGAAGGCTCAAAGTCAAGTGTAAAAAAGTCTTTTTTTAAAAAGTAGTCTGATTATATGGAATTAATACCTACACCCATTCAAGATTTATTTATTATTCAACCTAAGGTTTTTGAAGACGAAAGGGGATATTTTTACGAAACGTATAACAAAGCTGCTTTTGAGAAAATTGGGATTGTGAATGAGTTTTTTCAAGACAACCAATCACTTTCAGAAAAAAATGTTTTACGTGGTTTACATTTTCAGAATCCTCCTTTTGCTCAAGGGAAATTAGTAAGAGCTATCAAAGGATCTCTTTTGGACGTGGCATTAGATATCAGAAAAAACTCAAAGACTTATGGACAGCATTTTGATATCATACTTAATGAAACAAACAAAACAATGCTTTGGATACCACCTGGGTTCGCTCATGGCTTTTTAACTTTAGAAAATGAAACCATATTTTCTTATAAATGCACCAATACATACAATAAACAATCTGAAGATTGCATTTTATGGAACGACCCTAGTTTATTAATAAAATGGGGCATAAATGACCCAATATTATCTGATAAAGATAGGACAGGAAAATACTTTAAAGATTTTGTAAGTATGTTTTAATTAGAGCGTTTGAAATTAAAGAGTCAGGAATTAAGAATAAGGTAAATAGACTTATTTATGGAACAAAGAACATACTTACTATTAATATACACTGGCTATTTAATTAGTGCGGTCATCTTATCATTCCTTATAAATGGTTTATTTTTAAAATTTGCATCTAATTTAGGTATTCGCAATAGTTCAGATACAACCATTAGATGGAGTCCATCAGCAAAACCCGCTTTGGGTGGAATTTCGTTTTACTTAATTTTCCTTTTATCTATTGCTAGTTATTCTATCTTTTTTGAACACTCACAAGAGCTAATCAACAAACAAATCTTGGGTTTACTTGTGGCGTGCACTCTAGCATTTTTATTAGGACTTTCTGATGATGCTTATAACACAAGGCCTCTTCTTAAACTAATTATTCAAATTTGTTGTAGTTTAATTTTAATCTCGACAGGAACCTGTATTACATTATTTTCAAATATTTATATAAATTATGCATTCTCATTGTTTTGGATTGTTGCCTTAATGAATTCTATTAACATGCTTGATAATATGGATGGAATTACTACAATAGTCTCCATTACTATTATTATTAGCGCATTATTCATTTTATATATAAATAAAAATGGCCACAACATCCATACAATAATATTGATAGGTGTTTTATCAGCATTAATTGGATTTTTATTTTACAACTGGCACCCTGCAAAAATATTTATGGGTGATACAGGAAGTCAGTTTTTGGGTTTACTTTTAGCAGCTATAGGAATAAAATATTTTTGGAAACCAATTGACGCAAATATCATTCATGAAAACATCAATGATACAAAACAATTTTTTATATCCATCCTAGCGTTTGCAATTCCTATTATTGACACAACAACAGTAGTAATAAATCGTTTAAGAAGAGGGAAGTCACCTTTTGTTGGAGGGAAAGACCATACAACACACAACTTCTTTTTTATGGGAATAAGCGAAAAACGGATCGCATTAATGTTTGCAGGAATTTGTTTTTTGAATATGTTTTTAAATTATTTAATTATCGCACATATTAAAGAATGGAATTACGTACACATTATTTTATTTTCCGTTTACTTTATAATTTTATTCTACTTCTTTTATGCACCTACAAGGAAGCACTCAAAATAATGCAACGAAAAGAAAAAGTAATAATCCTTCTAAAATCGACTAAAAAATATTTTATAGCTTTTGGTGTTGTTTGTGTATTAATTAGTTTAATAAAAGTATTCTCCTATTCAACAAGTGATAATTTATCCGATACTGATTATCAAGATTATTTTAATGCTAGTTACAAAACGTTCAGTGTTCGAATTCCAAAAAATTTAAACTTTGCAGGGGAAAAAACTCCAACCACCGACTTTAGCGTAAGAGAATCTACTGAACGTGAATTGATAGTAAACACTTATTGGCAATCACAATCGTTACTATTACATAAAAGAGCCAACCGTTGGTTTCCTGTAATTGAACCCATTTTAGAAAAAAATGGAATACCTGCCGATTTTAAATACATCGCATTAATTGAAAGCCAACTTACAAATGTTGTTTCTCCGCAAGGTGCAACAGGATTTTGGCAAATAATCGAATCTACGGGAACTGGATATGGAATGGAAATTACAGAAGAAGTAGATGAAAGATATCATGTTGTAAAATCTACTGAAGCTGCATGTAAATATTTTAAAGAAGCGTATAAGATTTTTAATAATTGGACATTGGTGGCAGCATCCTATAATTTAGGAATGGCTGGAGTTCAAGGACAATTGGATAAACAAAAAGTTAATTCCTATTACGATTTAGCAGTTACTGAAGAAACAGCCAGATATGTTTATAGAATATTGGCTATGAAAGAAATTATTTCTAGGCCTAATGTTTATGGGTATATGCTTCGTAAGAAAGATCTTTATCCAGCAATACCTACTAAAAAAATTGTAGTCGACTCAACAATAAACAATTTGGCCGATTTTGCAATTAGTCAAGGAATAAACTATAAAATTTTAAAACTATTTAATCCTTGGTTGCGCACAAATTCACTTACAAATGATGGAAAAAAGAAATACACCATTGAAATTCCAAAAGACAGCATGAACATTTACGATATAGATGGAAATTATGATGGAAGTAATGTTCTAACTCCAACCGACTCTATAAATTTAATAACCACTACTCCACTTCTTAACGATTCGATAAAAAAAGAAGAACCAATTAAAGAATAACATGTCAAGCTCAAGTATAAGTGAAATAGATTATTTAGAAGTTATTGGAGCAAGAGCACACAATCTAAAAAATATTGATGTAACAATTCCTCGCAATAAACTAGTAGTAATTACTGGCTTAAGTGGCAGTGGAAAATCATCTTTGGCTTTTGACACTATTTATGCAGAAGGACAAAGACGCTATATAGAAAGCTTCTCAGCTTATGCTCGTCAGTTTCTTGGAAACATGGAACGTCCTGATGTAGACAAAATCACTGGATTAAGTCCTGTTATTTCGATTGAGCAAAAAACAGTAAATAAAAACCCTCGATCAACTGTTGGAACTATTACAGAAATTTATGATTTTCTTAGATTGTTATATGCTCGTGCGTCTGATGCTTATTCCTATGCCACAGGAGAAAAGATGGTTCGGTATTCTGATGATCAGATTATACATTTGATTCTAGAAAAATTTCAAGGACAAAAAATATTAATCCTTGCACCAGTTGTAAAAGGAAGAAAAGGACATTATCGAGAACTTTTCGAGCAAATAAAAAAATGGGGTTATCTCCGTGTTAGAATTGATGGAGAAGTAAAAGAATTAACTAAACAAATTCAACTCGACAGATACAAAGTACATGATATCGAAATAGTAATTGACAGACTTGAAGTGAATGCTGATGCTCGACCACGCATTTCTGAATCCATGCAATTAGCAATGAAGCAGGGAAAAGGAATCATTATGGTTCAGCCTTTTAAAATGGGCAAAATTGAAGAGGAATATGGAAATGTAGAATTTTACAGCAGACACTTAATGTGCCCAACTTCTGGAATTTCTTATGATGAACCACAACCAAATTTATTTTCATTCAATTCACCTTATGGCGCATGTCCAAAATGTAACGGACTAGGAATGATATCGGAAGTTGACATCAATAAAATTATTCCTAATAAAAAATTATCTATCCGCAAAGGGGCCATTGCTCCTATTGGTCCGCACAAAGGAACATGGATTTTTAAACAACTAGAAGCAATTGGTGACAAATATGGCTTTACGTTAGACTCACCAGTAGAAGACATTTCAGATGAAGCCATCAATACTATTTTATTTGGTTCGGATGAAGTATTTAAAATTAAACAATTTACCGACAGCTCCGCAACAAGCTATAGCATTGCATTTGAAGGAATCGCAAATTTTATCATAAAACAAAATGATGAACAAAGTTCTCCTACCATAGAAAAATGGATTCAAGGATTTATGAATAAAGTCCCTTGCGCTAAATGCGAAGGAACAAAATTGAAAAAAGAATCTTTGCATTTCAAAATCGACAATAAAAATATTGCTGAATTATCGGAAATGGGAATTATCGAATTGAGTGAATGGTTTAAAAATATTGAAAAACGATTAAGCACAAAACAAAATACAATTGCAAAAGAAGTATTGAAAGAAATCAGAACACGTATTTCTTTTTTATTAGATGTTGGTTTAGATTATCTTTCATTAAACAGAAGCTCCAGAACTCTATCTGGAGGTGAGGCACAGCGAATTCGATTGGCGACACAAATTGGTTCACAATTAGTTGGTGTGCTTTACATTTTAGATGAACCAAGTATTGGTTTACATCAACGCGATAATGTTAGATTGATAAATGCATTAAAAAACCTACGCGACATTGGTAATTCTGTAATTGTAGTTGAACATGATAAAGAAATGATATTAGCAGCAGACCATGTTATTGATATTGGTCCAGCAGCTGGAATACATGGCGGAAAAATAATCGCTCAAGGAACTCCAAAAGAAATTTTAAAATTCCATACACTAACAGCTGATTATATTAATGGTGTTAAAGAAATTTCTATTCCAAAAGAAACCAGAAAAGGAAATGGAAAATCCTTAGTATTAAAAGGTGCTAAAGGAAATAATTTAAAAGATGTTTCGATAGAATTTCCTTTGGGAAAATTAATTTGTGTAACCGGAGTATCAGGAAGTGGAAAGTCAACGCTCATCAATGAAACACTATACCCTATTCTGAGCAAACATTTTTATCGCTCCGAAAAAAAGCCAATGCCTTACAAATCAATTACTGGGTTAGAACATATTGATAAAGTAATCGACATTGACCAATCACCAATTGGAAGAACTCCAAGAAGTAATCCTGCAACTTATACAAATGTATTTTCTGACATACGAACATTGTTTGCAGAAATTCCCGAAGCAAAAATCAGAGGTTATAAAGCTGGTAGATTTTCATTTAACGTAAAAGGCGGAAGATGCGAAACTTGCCAGGGTGCTGGATTAAGAACCATTGAAATGAATTTTTTGCCAGATGTTTATGTTAATTGTGAAACATGCAATGGTAAACGATACAATAAAGAAACTTTAGAAATTCGTTTCAAAAGCAAATCCATTAGCGATATATTAAATATGACTATTGATACTGCTGTTGAGTTTTTTGCAAGTATTCCATCAATTCTTCAAAAAATAAGAACATTGAAAGATGTTGGGTTAGGCTATATTACATTAGGACAGCAAAGCACCACACTATCGGGTGGAGAAGCACAAAGAGTAAAACTAGCAACCGAATTATCAAAACGCGATACAGGAAACACTTTTTATATTTTAGATGAACCAACAACAGGTTTGCATTTTGAGGACATAAGAATTCTATTGGAAGTATTAAACAAATTAGTAGACAGTGGAAATACAGTGCTTGTAATTGAACACAATATGGATATTATTAAAGTAGCCGATCACATCATTGACTTAGGACAAGAAGGTGGAAATGCTGGAGGAGAAATCTTATGCATTGGAACACCAAAAGAAATAATAAAAAACAAAACAAGTTATACAGCACAATTTCTGAAGGAAGAGTATCGTTGAAGGCAGTAGGCAATTTTGCATTAGGCAATAGGCAGTTGGCAATAGGCAGTAGACAATAGGCAGTTGGCAATAGGCAGTAGACAATAGGCAGTAGACAATAGGCAGTAGACAATAGGCAGTAGACAATAGGCAGTAGACAATAGGCAGTAGACAATAGGCAGTAGACAATAGGC
>CAMCUO010000063.1 GCA_945879015.1 Chitinophaga pinensis
AAAAAGGAAGAAGAAACACAACAAACGATTAATACCGATTGGGATAACGATTTACACGAGAGCAATAAAAAATCGACTTACCAATTACACAACAAATACATTTTAACGCATATCAAAACAGGATTTATGGTGATTGACCAGCAAGGTGCGCACGAACGCATTTTGTATGAACGCATTTTAGAAGGATTTGAAAAACATAAGTCTGCCACACAACAAGAACTTTTTCCAAAAACAATTGAACTAAATACGCCCGACTTTGAACTGGTAAAAGAACTACAGTCTGAAATTCTGGCAATGGGATTCGATATAAGTGAATTTGGAAAAAACACCTTTGTAATTCATGGAGTTCCTGCCGATACGTCAGCATATGATTCGGTAAAATTATTGGAAGGATTATTGGAGAACTACAAACAGAATTTGTTAGAATTAAAATCTGATAAAAGAGAAAATTTAGCGCGTTCGATGGCAAGAAACACAGCTATAAAATCAGGCAAAGCATTAACACAAGAAGAAATGCAGAATATAATTGATGAATTGTTTGCCTGCAAAATGCCTTATAGTACGCCAAGTGGAAAGCCAACTATTACAACGTTTTCTTCAGATGATTTGGATAAACGGTTCAAAAAATAGACAAAAAAAATAGACAAAAAAAGAAATCAATAAGCGAAGCTTATAAATAATAAAATAATCAAAACACAAAATAAAAAATCATTTATTATCATGAAGATCATAACAATCTGCGTTCCATTTCACGAAGTATCTTTGGAGCATAAGAACACACACAGATTAGTAAATTCGTTTTAATTCCTTATCCGTAACCATGTCTTACCAACAATACCGTCCGAATAGTTTTAATGTTTTACCATTGGTAGTTAAAAATTTATTAATTATCAACGGATTATTTTTCCTAGCAACATTTGCTTTACAAAATCAATTTGATTTAACAGATAAGTTAGGATTACACTATCCCCTTTCCGATAAGTTTCAGCCATATCAAATTATAACTTACATGTTTATGCATGGCGGATTGATGCATATCATCTTTAATATGTTTGCTTTATGGATGTTTGGAAACACTTTAGAAAATTATTGGGGTCCAAAACGATTTTTAATTTATTATATCATAACAGGAATTGGAGCTGCAGTTTGTCATTATGCCGTTGTGCATTTTCAAATTCAACCTACGCTTAGCATTATTGATTCTTATATTGCTAATCCATCATTGGAATCATTTAAAGCATTTCTAGATTCGGGCAATTTCCAATTGACTAGTGCAGACATGGTGAACAACTTTAATGAGAATATTCCAACTTATTACAATAAAGCAATAGAATCGCAAAATTACACTGAAGCCCTTCGAATATCAGTTGACTACATGCATACATTTAAAGCAGACTTTTTAAATGGCCCTGTTGTAGTTGGCGCATCTGGCTCTGTTTTTGGTATTTTGTTGGCATTTGGAATGCTATTTCCAAATACTATGCTTTACATATATTTCGCTATTCCAATAAAAGCAAAATGGTTTGTAGTGATTTACGGAGCAATGGAATTATTCTCTGGCATAGCAAACAGACCAACAGACAATGTTGCACACTTTGCACATTTAGGTGGAATGCTCTTTGGATTTTTCTTAATCAAATACTGGCAAAAAAAGAACAACCACTTTTACTAATTATGGCGAATCCAGTAATAGAAGACTTAAAATCAAAATTACGAAACGGTAATCCTATCACACGTTTAATACTTATTAACGTATTAGTATTTTTATTCGTAAGCATTTTCCGAATCATTTCTTTTTTAAGTGGTGAAACGGGGATGTTTTTGGAAATAGAAGATTTCATAAAAAACAATTTAGCACTTCCTTTAAGCTTCAATGGATTAATTTACAAACCTTGGACGCTTATTACATATATGTTTACGCACTTTTCGCTGATGCATATTTTTTGGAATTTAATTACGCTTTATTGGTTCGGAGAGCTTTTTATAAATTACACTAGTGCCAAAAAATTGATTCCACTTTATTTATTGGGTGGAATTGTTGGCGGACTAATTACAATCATTTTGTTTACAATTGCTCCTCCGTTTCAATCCTATCTTGGAGCTCCTATGATTGGCGCATCCGCTGGAGTAACTGCAATAATTGTAGCAACAGCAACTCTTATTCCAAATGTAAACATGAATATGATGTTTATCGGTCCAGTTAAATTAGTTTACGTAGCTTTATTTGTAATTTTCATTGATATTTTGAGTGTTGCTTCATACAATAATGTTGGGGGAAATCTTTCTCACTTAGGTGGCGCATTGATGGGTTTTATATTTATTGTTCAATACAAAAAAGGGATTGACATGTCAAAAGCAATTAACCATTTTTTCGATTGGCTTTCAGGTTTATTTAAGGCTGGACCAAAAAGCAAAATGAAAGTAGCATACAAACGCAAAGTTTCGGATGAAGATTATAACTATAATAAAAAGATGGAGCAACAAACCATTGATAAAATATTAGATAAGATTTCAAAATCAGGATACGAGAGTTTATCAAAAACAGAAAAGGAGATTTTGTTTAAAGCAAGCGGAAAAAAAAGTTAAAAGAGAAAAAAGTCAAAATTCAAAAGAATAGGCAATAGACAGTAGGCAGTCAACAATTAAAAATAAAAAGCAGATCGCGACGTTGCACTCGCGATGGCGAGCAAGGCCTCGCCACAATAGACAAAAATAATAAGAGAAAAACCGCGTTTCTAACACACAGATTCGTAATATTCGTATTTATTCGTAATTCGTAACTTGGAGGAACAAAAAAGTATACAAGAAGAAAAGAAAAAACGAAAAGGAAAACGCCATTTCTTTAATCGCATTGCCATGTTGTGCAATCACTTTGCTGTTATTGCTCTTTTAGTTTCTTATATGGCTCCACACATTAGTCCGGAAAACTTTTGGCTCATTTCATTTTTCGGCTTATTTTATCCAATACTATTAATCATTAATTTATTATTCGTTATTTATTGGGCCATTCAAATAAAAAGACGAGCACTTTATTCTTTCTTAATAGTAATTGTTGGTTATTCAAACTTACACAACTACGTACAATTTACTTTCAACAACACTCCTGATAGTACAAAACACTTAATTAGTATTATGTCTTACAATGTCAAGGTGTTCGACTTATATGATTGGAATTCCAATATTGATACACGCAATAAAATGTTTGATCTTATAAGCACACAAGCACCTGAAATAGCTTGCTTTCAGGAATATTATCATCGCGACAGTAGTAAATATTCAAATACTGATTCCTTATTAAAATTTACAAATTTCAAATATTATCACATAGAATATACTTCCAATATAAAACCCAAACAACATTTTGGCATTGCAACATTTAGTAATTACCCTATTGTTAATAAAGGAAAAATAAATTTTGGGTATCACAGCAATAACGTTTGTATATATTCAGATTTAGTTATTTCAAAAGATACTTTTAGAGTTTACAACATGCATTTACAATCCATAGCATTTTCAAAAGATGATTATAAATATATGGATGATTTGCAAAAGGATGTAGAAACTGAAGACATTGAACATTCTAAAAGTATTTTAACGCGAATAAAACGTGCGTTTATTAAACGTGCAAAACAAGCTGATATAATTAAATTTAGCATCGACTCATCGCCTTATCCTGTTATTGTTTGCGGTGATTTTAATGATACTCCCGGCTCATATACGAAAAACACTATTGCAACAAATTTATCGGATGCATTTGTAGAAAGCGGAAATGGTTTTGGAAGAAGTTATATTGGGAAATTTCCTTCTTTCAGAATTGATTATATACTTCATGATAAAACTTTTAAAGCATATAACTTCAGAACGATACAAGAAGAATTGTCCGATCATTATCCGATTGTTTGTTATTTGGAGAAACAATAAAAAGTTGGCATGTTAGAAAGTTGGAAAGTTAAAAAGTTTTTAAACTGACCGAAGAAAGAAATTTAGCATTATTATTAAGATTTCTTTAGGTACAATCTACACAGAACTTTACAACCTTTGAACCTTAAAACTTTACAACTATTTTGTTATCGGAGCTTTCTTAACCTTTTTAAGAGAAAGTAAATTCATAGAATTAGAAGTCAATCCAGAAATATTATTCTGAACCAATCGTACTACCTGATCATAGTACAAAGGCACGACAGGCGAATTATCTATTAACAGCTGATCCATTTGCTGATAATAATCGTAACGGATAGAATCATTTAATTCCGCTTGCGATCTTTCGTATAATAAATCGAATTGTGGATTTTTATAGTGTGTGTAGTTGAATCCTTTCGGACTCCAGTTTTTGCTGTAGAACAATGAAAGGAAATTTTCTTCATCAGGATAATCGCATACCCATGATTTGCGGAAGAAATTCAATTTAGAATTTGCAATCGCATCTCCAAGAACGGTAGATTTTTGCACATCAATTTTAATGTTAATTCCGAATTCCGATAATTGCGATTGAATGTATTCTGCTAATTCTAAATATTGTTCTGTTGTTGAAAGTGTTATATCAGGCAAGCCTTTTCCGTCTGGAAAACCAGCTAAAAGCAGAAGTTCTTTTACTTTATCGGGATTGTAATCATAACCTTTTACTTTTGTACTGTTGAAAGAAGGTAAGCCTGGAGGAATAAAACCGGCAGTTGCAGGAGTTCCTAAATTTTTACGCAAATACATAACCATCTTTTTACGATCGAAACCATAATTGATTGCTTGTCGAATTGCTTTTATCTTTAATGGTGAATTTTTAAATTGAGGCAAATTCTCATCAATTAGAAAACCTAAATAATCTGTTTTCAAATACGGTTGAGTTTGCATTACAAACGTTGATTTGTATTTTTCTTTCAGCACACCTTCAACTGTAAATACTTCATCTGTATTTATTGCATCAATTCCAGAAACCATATCTACTGAACCTTCTAAAAATTCAAGGAAAGATGTTTCTTTATCTTTAATGAATGAAATAGAAACAGCATCCAAATACGGTAAGCGATTTCCATTTTCGAATTCAAAATATTTTTCATTTTTTACAAAAACCAATTTCGAACCTTCGTTCCACATTTTAAATTTGAACGGACCAGTTCCTAAAGGATTTCTTCTAAAATCTTCTCCATAACGTTCAACCACTTCTTGTGGAATAACAGAAAAATATTTCATAGTTAAGATTCCTAAGAAAGGAGTAAAAGGTTTGTCGAGATGAATAAGGAAAGTAGAATCGTTTGGAGCCTCGAATGGGTTTTTATTGTTAACATAAGTCAACAATGTAGTAGCTTTCGAAACTTTAGGATCTTGTAAGCGAGTAAAGCTATAGATAAAATCTTTTGCCGCTACTTTTCTTCCAACACCATCCTCGAAATATTCATGATCATGAAAAGTAACATCTGAATGCAAATGGAAAGTATAAGTTAAACCATCAGTTGAAATTTCCCAAGATTTAGCAATAGATGGTCGGATTTTTAATGAATCGTCCATTTCCACCAATCCGTTATACAATTGATTGACAGCTAAAATGTTTTCGAAATTATAAGCAGAAGCAGGATCGAGTGAATTAACTCCTGCCATATCGTTATACTTAAATACAGTTCGAGTATCAACTAGTTCTTGATCACCAGAAGAACAACCTAAAGCAAATGCAAGAATAGAAATATATAAAAGTGGTTTTTTCATAAACAATATTATTCGGGAGGCCCAACCTCTACAAATCGACATTTTAATATAGTTCAATTTTAAGAAAACCTTTTGCGTAAAACCGATGCCTTGGTTTTCACTTATTAACAGTTTTTTTAACAAATTGGATGAATTGCTAACAAAACCATCTTTCCCTGCTTCCTTTGGCATAATAGCGGGATTATTAGTAAATTCGCATTCTTAAATGAAAAAAGTAGCATTTCATACATTAGGTTGCAAACTCAACTTTTCGGAAACAAGCACCATTGCTCGTTTATTCGAAGAGCAAGGCTATCAAAAAGTTGATTTCAAGCAACCTAGTGATGTTTACGTTATCAATACTTGCTCCGTTACAGCAAATGCTGATAAAGAATGTAAACAAATTGTAAAATCGGCATTGTCCGTTTCTCCTGAGGCTTATGTGGTGGTGGTTGGTTGTTATGCTCAGTTAAAACCTGAAGAAATTTCTAATATAGAAGGTGTTGATTTAGTTTTGGGCGCTTCCGAAAAATTCAAATTACTCAATTATCTCTCCGAACTAACTAAAAAATCGAAAGCAGAAATTTATAGTTGCGAGATTGAAGAAGCTAATTTTTTTGTGGATTCTTATTCTTTTGGCGACAGAACAAGGGTGTTTTTAAAAGTTCAAGATGGTTGTGATTATAATTGTTCGTTTTGTACCATTCCTTTAGCAAGAGGAAGCAGCAGAAGTGATACTATTTTAAATGCTGTAAAAAATGCGAACGATATTGCGAAGCAAGATGTGAAAGAAATTGTTTTAACGGGTGTGAATCTCGGAGATTTTGGGAAAACGGCAGATGTCGGACGTCAGACGTCAGACGTCAAACAAAAAAAGGAAACATTCTTTGATTTAGTTCAAGAATTAGATAAAGTAGAAGGTATTGAACGTTTCAGAATTTCTTCCATAGAACCAAATTTGTTAAAAGATGAAACTATAGAATTTGTTTCTCAATCAAAACGATTTGTTCCACATTTTCATATTCCACTTCAATCAGGTAGCAATAAAATGTTGAAAGCTATGCGCAGAAGATATTTGCGTGAATTATATACTGAAAGAGTTGCAAAAATAAAATCATTGATGCCACATTGCTGTATTGGTGTTGACGTGATTGTTGGTTTTCCTGGCGAGACAGAGGAGGATTTTTTAGAGACTTATAATTTCTTGAATGAATTACCCATTTCGTATTTACACGTTTTTACTTATTCTGAAAGAGATAACACTGACGCAATTCATTTGAAGGATGTTGTTCCGGTTGCAATTCGTAAAAAACGCAATAAAATGTTGCGTATCTTATCCGCAAAAAAATTACGCCATTTCTACGAACAACATTTAGGAGAAACCAGAACCGTACTTTTTGAAAGCGATAACAAAGAAGGTTTCATGCACGGATTTACTGATAATTATATTAAAGTAAAAACACTCTATAATCCTGATTTAATTAACCAATTGAAAGAAGTTGATTTAAAAGAATTGGATGCTGATGGTTGTGTGTTGGTAGATTTAGCTATTTTGACTTTGGCTTAAGTATTTAACTATATATTTTTTAGTTTACATTTGCATTCATCAATTACTCGAAATTGAAAGAAGAGATTACTATAATTCATCATCTTGACCTGGAAACTTCTGAAGTTAATTTTAGAAGTGATGGGATTGTGAACCTTTTTATCAAACCAAATAAATCCCTAACAAAAGAAGATACCAAGAAAATGATAGAATATATTGGTCGTATAGGTAATGGTAAACAATTTCCATTATTAATAACTACCGGCCAATATTCCCTTGCAGACAAAGATGCTAGAGAATATGGGGCAACAGAAGCAGGCAATAAATATACAATAGCAGCTGCAATAGTTGTAAAAAGTTTAGCGCAAAAATTATTGGGAAATGCCTATATTAAAATAAACAAACCTATAGCGCCTAATACACTTTTCACTGACGAGATGAAAGCAATTGATTGGTTAAAAACATTTATGAAATAAAAAGCAGATGAGTGAAATAAATATTTTGAAATCGGTTACAACTTTTGGATCCATCGTTTCGTTACGAAGCGATGGAATTATTTAAATTGATATGAAGGCGAACAATACTTTACAATTAGTGGATGCCAAACAAATGGTAAATGCTTTCGCAGAAGTTGGTGAAGGCAAAAAATAGCTCTTATTATTTATTGCTGGTGATTTTGCATTTGCTAGTCCGGATGCAGGAACTGAAGCAAATCAATACACATTGGCAAGCGTGTTTGTAGTAAAAAATAGCATTCAAAAAATAACGGGAAATGTTTATATCACATTAAACAAACCCATTACTACTACAAAAATAATCACCAATAAGGAAGCTGCAATTACTTGGCTGAAAACTTATCTTTAAGAAAATCCTCTTTTTTAGCCGCAGATTCGCAGATTTTTATGCCCATAATTTATTTTGGCAGATTCTATAGTAATAATAAAAATTATCGCATCTTTAAAACACAGCATCTGCCCTAATTTTTTAACACACAGCAATCTGCGAATCTGCGGCTAAAAGGGTTTGCATTGAAGGGAGGAATAACATAATTGAGAGTAGAGTCACTAAAAGGGAAATCTAGTGTCGTGGCACGGGATGACGTTTACAAAAGGAAAACTATTCAACAAATAGCAAAACCAGAATCAGCCAAAATATAACAAACACAGAAAAAATCTGCGAATCTGCGGCTAACCTTCTATAGTTATAATCAATTTTAATCAAAAATCAAGTACCTATTAAAACTTTTAAAAACTTTAATTTTTTTAACAAAAAACCTCCCTTATCCCCATTTTTAAAGGAATTGTTATTAACAGGCTATTCACTCAACAAATAGGCCAAGCCATTAAAGTATATTTGAGCATAAATCTTATAATCCTATAAAAAGATGCTTACTCGAATCTCCTTAATTAACTCAAAAGGTTACGGCAAGGCCGAAATGAAACTCGACAATTGTGATTCTATCCAATTGGTTGGGCCAAACAACATAGGTAAATCAACGCTGATTTATGCGCTGAATTTCCTGTTTGTGGTTGACGGACAAAAAATGTCGTTTAGTGGTCAGCGTAAAGGTGATAAAGAAACAATTCATCACTACTTCCCTACTCATAACAAGAGTTTCTTGATTTTTGAAATCAATAAGATGGGCTACTACTGCATTTTGGTAAAACGAAATACAGATGGCGAACTAGAATATTATAAAATCGAAAGCGATTACAACGAAGATTTTTTCTTCGAAGCAGAAGGAACTCACCAACGTTTGTTGAGCTTTGATGAAGTTATCGAAAACTTAAACAAACGTGGTGTAATGCACAGCAAGTTTGCCACAAAAACAGAGGTGTTCAACGCTGTTTATCACCGAGGAACAAAAAACAATGCGGTTGTTTGGTTGGAAGACACAGTAAAAGCGGATGGATTGAGCAACAACTTCTCTAAAGTTTATCGCTACTTGATTAACTCAAAATTAATCACCAACAAAACATTGAAAGAATCGTTGATTATTGCTGATAATCGGGAAAATGAAGGATTAAACTTTTCTCAGAAAAACAAAAAAGATATTACCGATTTACTTCGCATCAATGAAGAAATTAAGAGCATCAAAGCTGTTCGTACCGACTTCCTTGATTTCCGAGAGTTGGTGAAAGTGCACAATTCAAAAACAACAATTGTTAGTGAACTGCTTTACGCTTTCAACACAGCTTACACTGCTGCTATTCCTGAATTAGAAATCTCTTCTGTAGAGCGCGGTCGCCACATCGCAGCTATTCACAACGAGATAAATGAAATTTTAAAACCTAAGGAATTAAATTTCGCTTCTTATATCGGTGAGAAAAATGCTGAGATAAAAAACAAGACTAATTACTTAAACGAAAAGCAATTGGAATTGCATGAAATTAATAAATACGAAACAATTGAGTTCTTGAAAGAATCCATGAAAAATTTGGATCAAGAACGTAAAGAAATTGAAAACAGAATTACAACTATCGAAAGCCAAAAACTTTCAAGTAAACATTTGGAATTCCGTTTAGAAAAAGTGAACGATAAAATTGCATCTATTGAAAATCAAATCAATAACTACAACAACTTATTAATTCACAAAATTTCGGATGACGAAAAAACGAAACAGCTTTTAAATGCTATCCTTTCGGAGCAAGTATTGAGTTTGCCAAGTAAACAAATCAAAAAGCAAATCAAAAAAGTTTCCGACAAATTGATGAACATTTTTGATGGTGAAATTGATATCACAAAAGGAATTGAGTTAACCGAATTTAAATCTGTTAAGGAATTAAAAGATGAATTAAAAGTTTTGCTTTCTGAGAAAAAAATTACAGAAGAACTTTTAAAAACTGTTGTTGACAAAGAAAAAACAGACTTCAAATTAAAAAGCATCCTTGGAGAACTTGAGCTTATCAAAGAAAAAATCAAAGGAATTGAAACTAAGCCTCAATTAGAAAAAGCTGTAAAAGGCATTGTTGACGAGATTAAGGCATACAATGAAGAGAAAAAAGAATTGGAATTGCAATTGAATGATTTGGTGAAAGAAATTTCTACAAAACAAATCATGTTGGATAAATTGAATGAGGAAAAACGCAATCTTGAACTTAGAGTTAAAGAATTGAAAGACAGAAAAATGGAAATGGAATCCATTGAAGTGGAACCTCGCGAATATGAGACTAACGACAATTTGGATTATATCTATTCTAAAATTCAAATTCACCAAAAAGATCGCCACGATATAAAAGCACAAAAAGATGTGGCTTTTGAAGGATTGAAATATCGTTTAAGGAGCAGTATTGCAGACGAAATAGAGTTTATCAATTTTGTGGAAGAAGAAATTGCTTGTTTGAGCGATAAAGAAAGAAGTATTGATGGTTTATTATCAAGTATTTCTACTCAATTTGCTAATCCTGCATTTACTTTATTAAAGCGTTACGAAGAGTTCAAACAATTTGTATACGAAAAGTTCAATTCAAAATTAGCAACTACTCGGATCTCAAACATCGAATCATTAAAAATTGATTTGATTGACAACGAGCGTATCATGGGTGAATTGAAAGCTATTAGTTCTATTCAGGAGTTTAACGGACAAATGAGTTTTGATTTTGATCAATCAGAAAACTTAAAAATCCTGAACACTTATTTAGATACTGGCAAAAAAGTTCATTTTGATGAATTGTTCAACATCGAATTGTTGTTAGAAATCAAAGGGACAGAAAAACGCGTGGATTTAGCGAACCAAGTTGAGTCGGATGGAACAGACAGAATGATTCGCTTGGTAATCATCATGGCAATCATCAACCGTTTGGCAATTACAGATGAACAAAACAAAATCACATTGTTTATTGATGAGGTTGCAACGATAGATAAACAAAATCGTCCAGAGCTTGTTAAATTCTGTAACGCACACAACTTTATTCCAATTTTTGCTGCTCCAGATGCAGTAGAAGGTTTCAACAAATACTATTTCATTTATCCTTCAAAAGGAAAAATCAATATCAACGAAAAACAAAATGCGGTGATAGTAGAAAGAAATGGTGTTGTAGAAAAAATCAATAAGAAGAATTTAAAGAATTTGAACTAAGCAATTAATAGTATACTATAAATGAAGGCAGAACCAAAAACCATACTCCGCTTTTTATTGGAACATTACGAAGTGATTGCTGAATTGTATGAAACACAATCCAAGGAAGGCATCATAGCTTACGAAGTATTGAATCAAATTGTAGCGAAACACGAAAGTCATATTCGTACACAATTGATTGATTATAAAATACTGAGTCCAGTAAACGACAATTACGAAATTCGCACTGTTTATTTCAACTTGATTGAGTTCGTAATGAGCGAATTCAAACCAATGTTGCCAGAAACAATTGAAAAATATCATACTTCAATTGCAGAACTTTTCCGTAAAATAAGAGAAAATATAAATGGCGACAAAGTCAATCTAAGTCAACGATTGAATGACTTAGCAATTGAAATTCGTACGTTTTACGAAATGGTTGAACGCAACACTCAAAGTTTATTGCAGGAAACTCGTGAATTAAAAGCAAACGTTAAAAAAATTAATTATCGCGAAAAAATTGTTCGTGCTTCTCGTTGGATTGATGAATATATTATTCCATTAAACAAAATTTTGGATATTAATCATTCAACTTCTGTTGCAAATAAACTTTACGAAATATCTGAGTATTCAAATAAATACCGTTTAAATTTTGATGACGAAAGTGCACGTGTTCAATTTGAAAAGCTTTATTTTCAATTGATTCAGGTGAATGATAATTTATTACGTCAATCAAAAATTTTGACAAATGAATTATTGCCATTGATTGAACGTATCAGAACAGAATCAATTATTTTAACAGGATGGATTACTTATTTGAAAAATCCTTACAGACGCAAATCTCCAAAATTGCTTAAACGAAAAGAAATTTCTGTTTATTCAAAAGATACATTTTACAATGCCTCTGAAATTTTCGAACAATTCAAAAATGAAACAGAAGTTTATTTTGAAGAAGAAGAAAACGAAGCAGAAAAGTGGATTTTTGACAAAGAACATTATACTAAAAAGTTGAAAGATAATTTACCTGTAGAAAACTTCTTTAGCTGGTGCAATAAGACATTGAAAGAAGATTATAAAAAAGTGGAGATTGAAAAATTCTTTGCACTTACTACCTTGGCTTTTGATGAAGACATTGAGCGGGAATACGGCTTAAAACCAGAATTTGATAAAATCAAAATTAACGACTTAACTCTAACTGTTCCGAAAGTAACTATTAACCCACAATCACTAATAATCGATACACAAGATGGAATTTCCTAACCACCACCGCCAAATCGTTGAAGACCTTATGTCTGGTAAATTTATGTTGCCAAACGAACGTACTTACCAAACGGTAAAGGATAACGAGCAATCGTATACTTACTTTTTCAAGGCTTCATTTAATTATGAATTGCGTTTAACACAAGACTACGCTTATCTGGTTTCAGAAGAGTCAGCTGAAATGTTATCTCGTGATATCTGTATTTTTATTTCTTTGTTGAGTTACGAATTAGACAGAGATGGAAAAAATTTCCTGGAAAGAATTCAGTTTTCAGAATTTGAAATGGAAGAAATAGAAAACTATTTCACCAACTCCTCTTATATTGATTTAATTCTATCAAACAAACAATTGAAAGATGCAGATTCTCGCAAGAACTTCATCAACACCTTAAACAGAAGAAACATCATCGAAAAAACTGGTGACAATCGCTTTGTCTTCACATCAGCGCACAAATTCTTCATGGATTTCGCAACAGACATTGTGAAATATGAAAATGCTGAAAAAGAAGAATAAATTTACAGATAACTAATCAAAGCGAATATTACGAATCTGCGTGTAAAGATTAATGTTAGCAGAATCTATTCCCCCTTTGAAAAGGAGGTTAGGGGGATTGAGAGAGTGTAAATCGATAAAACAAATCATACTTAGGGGCTAAAAGCCCCTTTTTTGATGAAAGAAAATGGCTAAGGAAAAAGAAATTGAAATCATTTATAAAAGCAAAATCTACAAGCTTGAACACTTAGTAGGAATGCATTATTTTCAGGTTCCTCCCTACATCATTGATAAATTAGGCAGCAAATTTAAAATGCGATTATTGTGTACAATCAACAACAAACTTACTTTTCAAAGAGGATTGGTTGCCTTAGGAAACGGAAGCGGCTACATAAGCATAAATATGAGTCGCTTAAAAAAATTGGGTTTAAAATTTAAGGATACAGTTACCATTTCTCTCAAAAAAGATGAAAGTGAATACGGAATGACTTTATCTGACGAACTAAAGGAGCTTTTAGAGCAAGATGAATAAGGATTGAGAAGATTTAAACTATTAACTCTAGGAAAGCAACGCTAAATCATTCACTATGTAAATACAGTTAAAAATCCACAACTTCGAATCGACAGAGCAATTATGCTCATCAGCAACCTCAAAAAAACCAAAGAAGGAAAAGAGTCATTTCGAGCAATGCTTGGATTGAAGTAATGATTTGAGTGCCAATCCCAACGTGCATTCTAGACTCCGCTCGAAATGACATTGCGGAGTCACTTCGCACGGAATCGAGAAGCGTTCGAAAGCAATAATATTCTCCGTTCCATTAAAGATTCGTATTTTTGCCAAAATAGTTAATAGGAAAGAGTCAAAAATATTTGGCTAAAACGGTTTCAAACCTTTTAACTTTTGACTTATAAACTTTTAATTTAATTATGTATCCATCCCTCTATTACGCTTTTAAAGATTTATTTGGCATAGATCTTCCATTTTTAAAAATGGTTCAGATGTTTGGATTTTTTGTTGCTCTTGCATTTATAACTTCCGCTTATTTCTGGACTAAAGAATTAAAACGTAAAGAAAAAGAAGGATTGTTAAGTCAAAGCAGCAACAAAGTTTTAAAAGGACAAAAAGCTACTTCATCCGAATTATTTTTTTCAGGATTGATAGGTTTTTTAATTGGATACAAACTACTTTATATAATTTTCAATTTCACTGCATTCACAGAAGACACACAAGGTTTTTTATTGTCTACAAAAGGGAATTTAATTGGTGGAATTATTATAGGAGCATTAGGAGTATATTTTAAATACCGCGAAAAAGAAAAAACAAAATTGGCAACGCCTGTGTTGGAAAACGAACCAATGCATCCATACCAACATGTTGGAAATATGACTTTGATAGCTGCATTTGCAGGATTATTAGGGGCGAAAATATTTCACAATTTAGAAAACTGGAGCACATTTATTGCAGATCCAATTGGAGCATTGCTATCCTTTGATGGATTAACAATGTATGGAGGATTAATTCTCGCATCCATCTCTCTGATTTGGTACGGAAAGAAAAATGGTATACCAACTCCACATTTAATTGATTCCTCAGCACCTTCTATTATGATTGGTTATGCAGTTGGAAGAATTGGTTGTCACATGTCCGGTGATGGAGACTGGGGAATTCCAAGTTTAAATCCGAAACCATTTAGCTGGTTACCCGATTGGATGTGGAGCTATAATTATCCACATAACGTAGTAAATGATGGAGTTCCAATGTTAGATTGCGTTACTGATAAATATTGCAATCATCTGGTTCCATCGGTTTACCCTACTCCTTTTTACGAAACAATTATTTGTCTATTCTTATTTTTAATTCTTTGGAATATTCGTAAAAAAATAAAAACACCAGGAGTATTGTTTTCTATTTACCTCATCTTTAACGGAATTGAACGTTTCTTTATAGAAAAAATTCGCGTAAATACTTTGTATGATGTAAACGGATTTAAATTTACTCAAGCAGAATTAATTTCTACAATTCTATTTATTCTTGGAGTGATTGGGATATTTTATTTTAGAAAGTTGAAGAAGCAGAAGGTGGGAGTTGGGAATTAGGAGTTGGTAGATTATTAAATATAAGCTTTTGAGCTTCTATTAATAATTTGAAAAAAGTATCATCAATAAAATGATTGCTACAAATGTCATTATTGAAAAAGGGTTTGCAAAATTTATAGTCCATCCCAATAATGATAATCTTTTAGGTGGAAAAATTCTTTTATCTTTTTTGTTAAAATAAAAAATTCCAAATATCCAATTTGAAGGATCTTTGTCAAATTCTTCCATTTATTACGTTTTTTTATAGCTCTTATTTATTCAAACAATTATTTTCTTAAAATCCACCTACTTTTTTATCCAATCAACATAATTTGAAATAATAATAAAATCAAAGAAATTAAGAATATATTTGATAATAAAAATAGTCTACGCTCTCCGAACTCCGCTCTCCCCACACCCAACTACTCCGTATCTTTTAAATAAGTACCTTCAGTAATATTGTTTCCGTCTTTGTAATAATACAATCCACCCCAAGTATATTCCTCTTTCTTATATTCATATTCTTCATTGTTTATTTTCACCATAATAATGGTAATTTTTAAACGATCTTTCTGAATAATTTTTTCTACTTTATTTTTTACTGCCGGCTTGTAATCAATAACTGGTGCAACAACCACTGGTTTTGGCTTAGGAGGCTCTGGCGTATATTCTGGTTGCTTTACAACAACAGGAATTGGATTGCTCGGTGGCACTTCCTGAACAACTGGTTTCGGTGGCACTGGACGAGGGTTAGGAGTAGGCTCTTTTGGTTTTGGTTTTGCATTTTCCTTATCCTTCTTTTGTGCTTCTGTTGCCGTTTGCGTATAATCCTTATCAAAATCAAAATCTCCACTAATCCCATTGTATTTTATTCTTCCAACAGGTTGAGAATAAGTAACAACTTTATCTTCAGGTTGCATTTCCAAACCAACATCAGCTGTAAATTTTGCAAAATCCTCCTTCTCTCTTCCATTTGGTATCACAGTATTTATAATTACTTGCTTAGTAATATGATTTGGCTTAGTAAATGTAAATACGAAATCAGAACCCAATTCCAAATCGATATAATACTTTCCTTTACTAGGATCTATGATTCTATAAGGTTTACCATCTCTTGTAATTGTAATTAATGAGTTTTCTAAGCCACCTTGTTGAACATCAAATTTTAGTTTTATACTAAATGTAGGAGCCTGAGCGAAAAGTAAGGACGAAAAACACACCAACATAAAGCAAATAAAATATTGAGCTCTTTTAGGAGAACTTTTGGAATTAGGACTGTTTTTCATAATCTGAATCATTGTTGTCCGATAAAACTTTAAAAGAAGGAAGACTTTCATCTTCCTTCTTTTTTTTTAGTAGGTTTGGTTCGCTAAAACTACATTCTACTATGAACAAAACTATACATTTTTTCGGTAATTCTGTTTTCGGACAGCTGATTTCT
>CAMCUO010000064.1 GCA_945879015.1 Chitinophaga pinensis
ATAGGCAGTAGACAATAGGCAGTAGACAATAGGCAGTAGACAATAGGCAGTAGACAATAGGCAGTAGACAATAGGCAGTAGACAATAGACAATAAAAAAAGAAAAATTATATTTGTTAATAAGTAAATTAAAAAAATAGATTAGTAAATTCGTAAAAATTCGCTATCCGCACCATGACTAACCAAGACGAAGACAAAATCAGAAAAGCATTTGCAGCGAAAGACTGGAATGACATAAAAGCAGCCGACTCATGGCAAATTTTTAAAATCATGAGTGAGTTTGTTGAAGGCTTCGAAAAAATGAGCAGAATTGGTCCATGTGTTTCCATTTTTGGTTCTGCACGTACTAAACCAACCAATCCATATTATAAATTAGCAGAAGAAATAGCATTTAAATTAACCCGTGAAGGTTATGGAGTAATAAGTGGTGGCGGCCCAGGAATTATGGAAGCTGCTAACAAAGGTGCGAAAGCAGGTGGCGGAAAATCTGTTGGATTAAACATTGTACTTCCTTTTGAACAAAGCTCCAATCAATTTGTAGATAACGACAAAAACATCAATTTCGATTATTTCTTTGTTCGCAAAACTATTTTCCTAAAATACTCACAAGGATTTATTGCTATGCCAGGCGGATTTGGAACGCTGGATGAATTATTTGAGGCTATAACTTTAATTCAAACAAATAAAGTTGCCCACTTCCCTATTATATTAGTTGGAAAAAAATATTGGGACGGATTATTAAGCTGGGTGAAACAAACGATGTTGCTGGATGAAAACAATATCAGCGAAAAAGATTTAGAATTATTCAAAGTCGTTGATACAGCTGATGAGGCTGTTGTTATTATAAATGAATTCTATTCTAAATATTTATTAAAACCAAATTTCTAATTCATGAAATATTGGTGTCTTTTTATTCTTTGTATAAAGATATTGCCATCCTTTTCTCAAAACGGGCAAGGTTATTTTCATGATTATAAAAATTCTTTTTATGTATTTGATAAAGGAATAGAAAGACAAGCAGAATCCTATCCCGTTACAAAAATTTATTCCGGAAACGACTATGTAGCTTATACAGATTCGAAATTAAGTTTTGTGTACTATTATAATGGCTACAAAGAAGTTTTGGAGGAAAACCTGCCAAATAAAGTAGTTGCTACTACAACTAGCTTGGTATATCAAATGCAGGAGCGATTAATGATTTGTGAAAAAGGAGATCAAAAACAGCTTTCAAAAAGGTCAGCCTTATTTTATGCAAGCGATTCAATTGTAATTTGGCAGAATCTGCCAAGTTTAGATTATATAGCTTACGAAAATGGCAAAATCAAAACCATAATAAAAGCAACAACTTTCAGTGTTATTAACGATTATAAGATTGGAAATAATATTATGGCTTTTAATGATTTAAATTACAACTTAAAAATTTTCTTCAAAGGGGAGATTTACGAATCTGACAATAGTCGAATTACAAATTATAATTGCGCACATAACATTGTTGCTTTTGTTGATGAATACAAAAACACATTTAACGTTTTCAGTAATGGGAAATTCAAAATCCTAAGCAAAGAAATTATAAAAGAATATTATGTTTCAAATGATATGGTTTCCTTTGTAGATGCAAAAGATAATTTCTACATCTATTATGATGAAACTCTAACAAAAATTGATTCCAGAGCTCCCGATTACTTTTTTGCAAAAGGCAATATCCTTTATTATTCCTATAACTCAGAATTAAAAATTGTTTATGAAGGAGATATTTATTCCCAACCACTGATTTTGCAGCAAAGTATAATTGCAGGAAACAACTCATTACTTTTCTATAATAACATAAACAGTCCGAAGTATTTTTACAAAGGAAAAGTGTACGATAGATTTTATGTACAAAAGCCATATACGATGGAATTAAAGGAAGACCTGCCCGTATTTAAGTACAATAATGGTATTGGATTTTTATACGAAGGGAAAATTCACGAGTTTTCAATGCGCACAAACTAGTTTCAACAATTATATAAGTAATTGATTTATTAAACATCAACGGTCAATAACCCAACCTATTTTACTCAATAAAGATTTTCATTCATCCCACCACTACTGATTTCAATGACATTCAAGTCAGTCAACTCCATCTTATTTCCCGTAAAAATAAATTAGCCACCTCAACGGTTATTAACAAAGCCATGTTTGTAATTACAACCTCTCTATATTAAAAAGCTATACAAACTACAATAGTTTTGTTTAATTCTATATTTACAATACTTAAAAAACGATTAAAACATTGCTATTTCATCAAAACACGTTTTGGTATTGATTACTAAACACACTACTATGAAAAATAAAAAATTACTACTCATTGCTTTACTGTTTGTAACATATGGTAGTGTTTATGCGCAAAAAACTGAAAAAACAAAACAAAAACAATTACCATCAGTAGCGCTTGGCGCTGGAATATTATCGTTTAAGGGAGACATTGGAAATGCGGCGAGCTTAAGTTCATTTAGCAGAATCAGGGCTGGTTATAATTTAACTGTAGAACAGCGTATTGGAAAATATATTGGTGTTTCTCTTAATGGTGTTTATGGAAAATTATCGGATAGCGAAAGAAACAAAGAAAGAAATTTAAATTTTGAATCTACTATTATGCAAGGCGACTTAAACCTTGTATTGCATTTTGATAATGATTTAATATTTAACAGAAATAGCGTTTTTGCTCCTTATTTATTTGTTGGAATTGGATATTTAAAATTTGATTCATATGGAGACTTAAAAGACAAAAACGATTCTTCTTATAATTACTGGAGTGATGGAACAATTCGAAATATTTCCGAAAATGACCCAATGGCTGCTACTTCAACAATCATTCAGCGCGATTACACTTTCGAAACTCAATTAACAGATTCAACTACAAATTATAAGAGAGGAACACTTGGTATGCCAATTGGGGCTGGATTTAATTTAAAAGTACTTCGCAATCTTTCTGTTAATGTTGGTGCGACTTACTATTTATCATTTTCTGATTGGATTGACAATTTTAAAGATGGCAGCAACGATAAATACATTTTTGCAAATGTATCTATACAATACACGTTTGGAAAAGAAAAAGACGATAGCAATCCGGTTTATAATAGCGTAGATTTTTCTGCTTTAGACAAACTAGATGCGGATGAAGATGGAGTAAATGATGGAGATGATAGATGTCCAGCAACACCTAAAGGAGTAAAAGTAAATGGCAAAGGTTGTCCAGACGATAATGATGAAGATGGTGTTCCAGATTACAAGGACAAAGAATTAATGACAAAGCAAGGTGCTATGGTAGATGTTAACGGTATTACTCAAACAGATCAAATGTTGGCTGAAAATCAAAGTAAGTTTGATTCATTGGCTACAGAAAGAAGTCAGCTCTTCAATGAAAATCCAAGTTTATCTTATTTAAAAGATGTTGAAGCAAAATCTACTGAAGCTAGAAAAACAAATCCTAATGCAACTAATAGCATTCCTTATGCATTAAAACCAGCGGATAAAAATAATGATGGTTTTATTTCTGCAGATGAGATTGCGAATGCTATAGATATGTTTTTTGAAGGAGATTCAAATTTTTCGGTAGAAAAACTAAACGATTTAATTGACTTTTTCTTTGAACAGTAACAAATAATTAAAACCTAATTCAACTCATATGTTAAAATATGTAGCTCTTTTATTCAACACATTAGCCTTGTTGATATATCAGTTTTTCTTTGCTGACGGCATTACTGTAACACAGAATGTTCCTTCAAAAGCTAAACCTGACACCGAGTTCACTGTTGAATTAACTATCAACAAAGGTACAGTTGGAGGATTTGCAAAAATACAACAGGAATTACCTGAAGGTTTTACAGCAGTTCAAGATGAAAACAATGGTGCCTCTTTTACTTTTACAAATCAAGCTGTAAAATTTATTTGGATGTCTTTACCTTCTGACAAAGAATTTAAAATCAAATACAAAGTAAAAGTTGCTCCAGGAATAAGTGGAGACAAAACAATTGCAGGTAAATTTTCTTATGTTTCCGACAATGTAAAGCAATCAATTGACATCGCGCCTTCAACAATAACGATTGGTGATAAAGCAAGTGCACCAATTGCAACAAATACAAATACAGTTACAACTACTGAACCGGTTACAACTAATACGAATACGCTAGTCACCACTACAGAACCTATTACTACCAATACAAATACTGTAACTGCCACTGAGCCGGCAACGACTAACACAACTGCTACATACCCAGTTAAAACTCCAACAACTAATTCTGAACCTTCATCCGTTACATGTGTAAGAACTGCGCCAAGTAATATTAATGGTGAGTTTACAGTAAAAATTGCTGTAAATAAGGGCAATGTAACAGGCTTTGCAAAGTTAATGGAAACCTTGCCTGCAGGATTTACCGCAACCGCAGGTGAATCACAAGGTGCATCTTTTAGTTTTGATGGTACAACCAAAAAAGTAAAATTTGTTTGGGTTTCTATGCCATCTCAAACTGAATTTAAAATTTCTTACAAAGTTGCAGTTACTTCAGGAATAAGTGGCTCACAAGATATTGATGGCGTTTTCTCATACATTGAAAATGATGAAACAAAGAAATATGTTTTACCAACTAGCACAATAACAATAAGTAGTGGAGCAATTGCAACAACAAATACAACTAACACAGCAACTACTGACCCGTTGAACACAACTAATACAACAACTGATCCTGTAAATACAAACACAACAGCTACAACTGTTACTACAAATATAGTATCTGCAACAAATACAATCCCAGCTGTCCAAGGAAATATAAACTACAAAGTGCAAATAATGGCATTAAATAAAGCAGTTGATGCAAGCAGTTTAGCTTCCAGATATAATATAAATTCAACAGTAAATACAGAAATGGCTGATGGATTTACTAAATATACGGTAGGCTCACATTCTGATTACAAAGCTGCCCGGGATGCAAGAGAAGAGTTAAGAAACAAAGGAGTTACAGGACCATTTGTGACAGCATACAATAGCGGAAAACGCATCACAGTTCAAGAAGCACTTATGATTACCAGCCAAAAATGGTATAGATAAACTGTCTGATATTCCTAAAAGCTCAATCTAATCGCGGTTAGATTGAGTTTTTTATATTATATTTGTAATTATGAATAAAGGAATAAAAACTACTCTATTATTCTTACTAATTTCATCTGTTTTGATGTCACAAACAGATGTGAAGTCGATTCCTGATAGTACATCAACTCCTTTACCTGAAAAAACTGAAAAAAAGAAGCCCGATGGCTTTATTTTCAAACCAGCAATTGGCCTAGGAACTGGAATGTTTTCTTTCTATGGCGATTTGTATGAAAAGAACTTTCAGGCACCAATGGTTAGTCGTCTTGGTTACGATTTAAATGTTTCTCAGCAGTTTAACGATTATTTACAGATTAATTTCTACGTCTTATTTGGAAAATTGGGTGCAAATGAGCGCTCTGCCCCTAATAATAGAAATTTAAATTTTGAATCAGAAATACGTGTTGGCGGACTAAATCTTACCTATAATTTCGACCATTTTCTCCCTAAAAAAAGAGAGGCTAACCCTTATATTTCATTAGGGTTTGAGTCTTTTGAGTTTTTATCTAAAACCGACCTATTTGATCAATATGGCAATAGGTATTATTATTGGTCGGATGGCTCAACTCGAAATATTGACGAAAATTCTCCTACAGCTTCTATGGCTGTTAAAATTCAAAGAGATTATACTTACGAATCCGATATCCGAGAGTTAAACTTAGATGGATTTGGTAAATATCCAGAACGTACCTGGGCAGTTCCAGTCGGTGCAGGAGCAATGTTCAAAATCAATGATTCCTGGACATTTAAAGTTGGTGCTACTATGCATTTTACATTTACAGATTATGTGGATGGTGTTACTAGTAAAAGTGCTGGAGACAGAGTTGGCAAAAAAGGAAATGATAAATTTATGATGAGTTCTTTTTCTGTTCACTACAATTTTGGAATGAAAGATAAAGAAGAAGAGGAAGATGAAAATGGTAACTTTAATGATGTCGACTTTTTTGCACTTGACTTATCGGATATAGATAAAGATGGAGTAAGTGATGCAGCTGATTCCTGTCAAGGAACTCCCGAAGGCGTTCCAGTTGATGCTAAAGGTTGCCCTTTAGATGATGACGGTGATAGTTATCCAAACCATATGGATGATGAATTAAATTCTCCAAAAGATGCTTTTGTGGATGTTAAGGGCGTTCAATTAAACGATTCTATTATTGATTACCAATATAGATTTTATATGGATTCAATTGGTGCATTTGCAACGGTTGTAAGACGTGATCATAATGGCAAACAACTTTACAACAATCTTTATCAAAAAGAATATATGGTTGATATCGGAACCTTTAAAAAAGGTCTTCCACCTGAATTAATGACCAAATATTTAAGTATTGCAGATATCTCTAATACAAATATTGACGATTCAACTACAAAATATACTGCTGGAAAATTCAATAATTTATTAGATGCTGAATTGCGTAAAAAACAATTAATTGCAGAAGGCTTAACAGATGCCAAGGTTGTATATAAACAGAATGGTAAATTTTACGATGCGCCTGCATATAACGCTACTACCAATGGTAATGCAGCAAATAATACAACAACTACTAACACAAATACTAACAATACTAATACAAATACTAATAATACAACTAATAACACAACAACTAATAATGCTAATTCGAACAACGCTACTAATTCGAATTCAACAAATAACACAAACACTAATTCAACCAACAATACAAATACAACTAATAATACTAATTCCAACAATGCTGCTGTTGTGTCTAGCGGAACGGTATTACGAGTTCAGTTAGGTGCTTATAAAAATAAATTATCTAAAAATGTATTTAAAGACGTACCTAATTTAATAGAAATTAAAACAGATGACGGCTTATACAAATATATGAGTGGCTCTTTTACCTCTTTTGAAGAAGCAGCGAAATATAAAGTTAATTTGTTATTAAAAGGATACCAAGGAGCATTTATTACAGCTTACAAAGATGGTAAACGAGTTTCATTAAAAGAGGCAGGAGCTACCCCTCAAAAGAAAGAAGAAGTTACAGAATCTGGTTCGGATAACACGGAAGTGAATGCTGTAAATAAAAAATTAGTAACCTTTAAAGTTCAAGTAGGTGTGTTCAAAAGTGAACCACCAGCAGAAAAACTAGCAAAATATGAGAAAGCAAAAGGTGTTTCAAAAGAAACCACCCCAACTGGCTTAACTAGATATACTGTTGGACCTTTTGCAGATTATGCAGCAGCTCAAGCAGCCAAAGAAAACTTAATTAAAAATATTGGTATTGAAGATGCTTTTATCGTTGCTTTCTTTAATGGTGAGTACATTACCATTCAAGAAGCATTAGAGCTTTTAAAAAATTAATTGATTAGTTTTATAAAATGGCATTATCTTTGCCTCTGACAAGCTAAAAACAACCACAAAATGAAAACTCTAGTAAAACTTAGCCTCTTAACCGTTGGAATTGCATTAAGTTCTTCTTTAATGGCTCAAGAAGAAATAAAAAAAGATGCTATTAGTACAGCTGACAAATTAGAAGCACCAAAACCTGCGGATACAAAAACGGACAAACAAGAAACTGCAAAAACAGACAAACAAGAGCCTGCAAAATCTGCTCCAATTCCTTCAGAAGGTGCTTCAAAAACGGAATCGAAATCTGATTCTTCATCTGGCACAAGAATGGCAATTACTGAACAAGGAATGCCAAAAAAGAACAAAAGAAAAGCTGCAGCTAATACCACTACTCCACCAGCTGCGCCTCCTAAAAAATAACATATCTAAATAAAAAAAGAGGTAACCTCTTTTTTTATTTTTACATAAATGTTAACATGAACAAACAAATTATTTTCCTTTTTATAAGTATTATTCTTGTTTCATGTGAACAGAATATAAAAGCTGAAAAGCAAATAGTAATAAACAATCAATCAAACTCAGGTATGGATACAGCAACTTTCGGAGCGGGATGCTTTTGGTGTGTAGAAGCTCAATTTCAAATGTTAGATGGCGTTATTTCTGTTTCTTCTGGATTCTCTGGTGGAACGGTTAAAAATCCTGCTTATAGAGAAGTTTGTAATGGCACAACAGGACATGCTGAGGTGTGTCAGATTGCCTACGACCCTAAAAAAATAACTTATGATGAACTTTTGGCTGCATTCTGGCAATCACATGACCCTACGCAATTAAATCGCCAAGGAAACGATGTGGGTACTCAATACCGCTCCGTAATCTACTATCACTCTGAAGAACAAAAATTACTCGCTGAAAATTACAAAAAACAACTAAATGCTTCGGGTGCATGGACAAAACCAATTGTAACAGAAATTAGTCCTATTGGTCCATTTTATAAGGCTGACGATTATCATCAGAACTATTTCAATGAAAATGGTACTGAGTCATATTGCCAATATGTAATTCAGCCTAAAGTGGAAAAATTCAAGAAAGTGTTTAAGGATAAGTTAAAGAAGTAATTAAAATCCCCCTAGCCCCCTTTTCCAAAGGGGGAATTATTATTCTTCAATAGCCATTGAAACAGAGTAACCTCTCCATTTATTAATTGCCGATTGCATATCCTCTGGTAATTCAGAATCAAAATGAATATACTTTCCAGTAACTGGATGATTAAATCCTAATGATTTTGCGTGCAATGCATGACGAGGTAAAATGGCAAAACAATTATCTACAAACTGCTTATATTTTGCAAACGTAGTTCCTTTTAAAATTCTATCGCCACCGTATGTTTCATCATTGAACAATGAATGACCAATATATTTCATGTGTGCACGAATTTGATGCGTACGACCAGTTTCTAACTTACATTCAATTAAAGTAACATAACCAAATCTTTCGAGAACTTTATAATGTGTAACAGCATGCTTCCCTTCTTCACTATCAGGAGGAAAAACATCCATCTTTTTTCTGTCTTTTAAATGTCTTCCAATATTTCCAATCACAGTTCCTTCATCTTCTTTAAAATCACCCCAAACCAAAGCATGATAAATTCTATCTAAATTTCTATCAAAAAAATCTTTCGCCAATTTTACCATAGCAATTTCACTTTTTGCTACCACCATTATTCCACTTGTATTTTTATCAAGACGGTGAACTAATCCTGGACGAAGAACAGCTTGTTCTTTCGACTTTAGAGTTGCTTTTGTAGTTGCTGCATAATTACTAACTGGTAATTGTTGAAAATGATATACCAATGCATTGACTAAAGTTCCAGTATAATTTCCGTAACCAGGATGCACAACCATTCCAGGGTCTTTATTAATAATAATTAAATCATGATCTTCATACACAATTTTTATTGGAATGTTTTGTGGAATTAATTCGATTTCTCGAGGAGGATGCGCAAATACAACTGTAATTACATCAAACGGTTTTACTTTGTAATTCGACTTTACAACTTTTTCATTTACAAGAATATTTCCGTTTTCTGCAGCATGTTGAATTTTTGAACGAGTTGCATTTTCGGTTCGATTCATAATAAATTTATCGATACGAAGTAAGCCTTGTCCTTTGTCTACAACTATTCGGAGGTGTTCAAACAATTCCTGATCTTCGCCATCATCAGCAACATCTATTTCTTCGTCAATCATCAGGATATAAAATTATTGTTTCATTTTAATGAACTTAGCTGTTGAGATTTTATCCTCATTATTCAACTGAATAAAATACACGCCATTTTCAAGCATTGAGATATCGATGTAATTATTATCAATCCCATCATTAATAACTGTTTTACCTAATAGATCAATTATTGAGAAATTCGTTTTTTGATTCTCATTTTTATAATTGATAAATAGACGGTCGTTAGCGGGATTCGGATAAACAAGCAAATCGTTTTTTATTTGCTCTTGCGAATCTGCAATACCAGTAAATTCAGAGTAAACACCAAAAACAGGATGCAACATTAATGAACCTACAAATGGAGATGAATTCCAACTACCTGAGACATTATAAAAAACTTTAGATTGAGAATTAGTATTTTTATCAAAGCCAATATTTAATGGCTGAGTAGTATTCTGTGTAAATCCAACATAATATGTTCCAGGATTTAAATACAAAGGATCATCCAACTTATATCGTGTAAATTGATTATGCATTACCATTCCATAAGCTGGACTCTCCGGTGTTGCACCTGTATAAATAAGCACACCAGGAGTACTGCCTGCATTAGACCACACATTAATATTAAAAGTATAAATGGATGCATTTGTTACAAATGGGTTAAAATAAATATCAACGTATTGCATTGAGTCGGCAACTTTCAAAACAAACTTTTCTGCAAGTTGTCCATATAAAGTACTTAAGAATATTGAACTCTCAGCAGTCCCGTCATCATACGAAAAATAATTTGTTAAATCCTGAACATGACGAACAGTATCGTTTTTTCTTTCATTATCAGGTGTTGTATTTAAAATACTTTCAATTGTAAATCGTTCCGCATTTGTTAATAAAGGAATATTATAATTCAAAGGAGGATTTGTAAAAGGGGAATAATTCATTAATCCAGTAGTTGAATATGGATCAATATTAAAACTACCACCTGAATAAGTTGTATTTACTTGAGCGCCTAAATCATCATATATTTTATAACTAAAGCTTCCATTTTTTGTTGCAGTATGATTATTGCGAATAGTGGTGGCATACAACACTTTCATATCCGTTGTATCGTATTGTCTCCAAGGGATTGCAGAATATATATTTAAAAGCGAAGGCGTATTATAAACAAATGAAACATCTTCAAATGTTGTATCATTTTTATTCCTAATTCTATTTAAATAAACATAATCTATGCTCCAATGATCTGTATTTCCACTTAAAGTTGCTCTGTTATAAAATCGAAATTGAAAATCATCTTTTAAATAAGCTGTATCAATAATAGAAATCATAACAAAATCCCAAGTACTATCATTTGTTGCCAATGTGCTTCCTTTTTTTGACCATACATTTTTCCATCCCGAAACAGAATGTTTGAATTGAAGAACAAGTGAATCTAAAGATTCTGGATCATTTCCAATACCTTGAGGTTGACAATAAAAACTAAAATAAATAGAATCAGTAGCGGGATAATTTAAATTTATCGGTTTAGAAGTAAGATAATCAGCAACGGCAGAAGTAGCTGGGCCAGCTGTAAAATCGTATGGATAACCTGTTTCGTCTAACCCTTCAAATGTGGCTATTCCTAACGTAATTGGAGCTTTCGCAAAATCACGATTAATAAAAACTTTATCATCAATCCATAGATTAGTATCAGGATATGGACCTGAATAAGAAAAATCTTCTAAAAAACCTTTCACACCCAAAGCAAGTGTATCAATAATAACTGGAGTTCTTGCTATACCTTTTAATTCATTGTGCTTACTTACAATAACAGGATTAGTTGTTAATTCCCCTAGTCCCAAACCTTGAGAAAAACCAAGGTTTGCAAAAAACAAAATACTAATTGTTAGAACAGTTCTATAAGTCAAAATTCTCATCATCGTTTTTTGCGCTTGAAGTATCAGGCATTGTAGAAAGTTTATTCTTATCACTCGTAAAATATAAATCAATTGTACCACCCATATTAATCAACGATTCTTTTCCACAAGAAGGAATTTGGCGATACACTCTTCCACTTGCCGAATCCTTAGGAATATCAAAACTTACTGCTCCGGCACTTAAAGAAGATTCGGCCAACTTTGCCAATGCTTCTTTTCTAGATAAACCATACAAACATGGAACTCCTACTTCTTCATCGCTTAAGCCTTTTCCAACTATTAAATCTACCACGGTTCCTTTTGCAATGATTTCTCCTATAGCAATTTTTTTTCCTTTCACCATTTGTTCCAAAACGCAATTAGCACATTGGTCGGGAACAAATTTTGTTTTTCCCAATCGCAAGCCAAATGTTGTAATTATAGCAGCCGCTTGTCTTAAAGAGCGGTCAACTAACTGAGGCATTTGAATACTTGGTGGTAAAACAGATGTCACATATAAATAAATGGTTCTTCCTTCTTTTACTTCTGCATTTGCTTCAGGTTCTTGTTTTACAACAACTCCTTTTTTAGCTTTAGTATCGTAAATAGAGTCGATAACCAAATATTTCAAATTTTTATCGGAAACAAATTTGTCCAATTCGTTCAAACCCATTCCAGAAAAATCAGGAACTACAACTACTTCTCCATGGTTAGTTGTAGATTTTAACCAAGAAAATACCAGCCACATAATTAAAGCAAATGACACAATATAAATAGCCAAATGTTTGAGAAATGTTTTACTCTTGATAAATTGGAATAAGCCTTTGAACATATATGTTTGCAAACGAAAATTAGACTACGAATGTACGAATTTTAGGGAAACGGAAGAAAGGGGAATTAATTGCGAAAATTCAATAATTTTTCAATAATCTTAATATTTTGACTATAATCTCAGTGTCACCCTGAGCGGTGTCGAAGGGCGAGGACTACATACTGGAATGAGAATCATTTTTGCATACAGAAAGCTCGTTCAATCTATCCCAATTACTATCAATTAAGGCTTGTTTCTTCCTTTTACTCCAGCCTTTCAACTTTTTTTCAAAGACAATTGCAGATAAAGGGTCATTAAAAAGTTCATAGAATACAATCTCTAATGGTCTTCGTGAAAAAGTATAACAACTTCTTATAACACCTTGAGTATGTTGTTCAAATCTCATCTCCAAATCATTTGTTACACCAACATAAAAGGAGTCATCGGAACATTTTAGGATGTAAACATACATAGTTTTCATAAAGGGTTTGAGAGGGTTTTAAATAACATTCGTTTATCGCACTTCGACTCCGCTCAGTGTGACACTATGTTTATCAGTAAATATGAAAATATTGCGACTTTTGCGACTTTTCGTTTATCGCCCTTCGATAATGTCTGCTTCAACGCAGAATGCTCAGGGTGACACAAGGTTTTGTTTTACTAAATTTAGGATTTCACCAACATTTTCTGCTTTTGAAATGCAAAGTCTAAAATACGGTCAATAAAATCGTAAGGTTTATAACCGTTGATGGCAGTTTGATGGAAAATACATGTTGCAGGAGTCATTCCAGGCAATGAATTTACTTCTACAAAAACAACCTCTACTCTATTCACATCGTAAATTCTCACAAAGGCATCAATGCGTGTGTATCCATTTATATTTAAGAGTTTTGCAGCATCTCCAAGCGTTTTCTTTACTTGGTCGGAAATTTTCTGACGTTCAATTGAATCTTTTGAATAGCGTGCTGGAGTAATATTTTGACCTTGTCCAGCTAAAAATTTTTCTTCCAGCGACAATACTTCTCCTTCACTTAATGCTTCCGATGCTTCAAAAACTTCGTATTCCACATCTCCATTTTTACCATATTTAGTAAGCATTCCACCTGTTACTTCCAAAAAGTGTTTTGCATCTCGTTTCGAGATTAATTCTTCTACTAATATTACTGGTTTTTGAGGAAACTCTTCTTTGTCTTTTATGTGAAGTATTTTTGCAGCTTCCACATCCAATGCTTCTTGTTTACGAAAAATTAATTTTGCAAACGCTTCAAATTCTTCAGGAGTTTTTATTTTTTTAACTGCTGAAGAACAACCATCATCCACAGGTTTTGCAATAAATGGATAATGAATTTTATCTTTTATCGTGTTTAATACTTTTGCATGATCTGCGTTCCACTCTGTTTCCATTACTAATAAATGCTCTGCAACTAAAAAACCATTTTGCTTTAAAATTTCGTTAGTGCGATATTTATCGATAGTAATTTGAGAACTCTCAACTCCTGAACCATTGTAAGGCAAACCAACTCTTTCTAAATTCACTTGTATTGCACCATCTTCGCCTGGACGACCATGAAGTGCAATAAAAACACAATCTACCATTTTTGCCAAATCTTCATAAGAAATGCGAGTAGGTTTTGCTAAATTATCGATGTTCGAATATTTTCTGGTTATTGCAGAACTTTCTGTGATAATTCGTTTTACTAATTCGTGAATTTTATAATTATCAATTTTATCTTTTATATCATCCGCATTATCTTTCAATAAAATATTCACTGGAATTTGATACATAATATGTTCCTCATTGCTTCCGGTAAGGAAAACAGGAATAGGTTCATATTTTGCAGAGGATGCTAATTTTTCATAAATATTTCTTCCACTTTCTACAGATATATGTCGCTCCGAAGAATATCCTCCAAGGATAACGGCCACTTTTATTTTTTTAAGTTTTGAATTTTGATCTTCTTTAATTGATGAATCTAATTTATTTAAAAGTCCATCAAACACACCACTGTTTTTAGTTCCCAAAACTCTTTGAGCTAAAGAAGTTCTAATGATATATGTCAAAAACTGTGATGGATTCAAACCAATTTCAGCAGCTTGATGAAAGAAAAATGAAGACGGCATCATTCCAGAAGTAGTATTCGGATCATTCAAAAATATCTTCCCTTCTTTTGAAATAAATCCATCTATACGTGCATACACATCAAATTTCAATTCATAAAACAAACGTTCACATTCTTTTCGAATAGCTTGAATTTGTTCATTTGGAATATCAATCGGAGTAATTTTTCTTGACAAACCAGGTAAATATTTGGAGCGGTAATCAAATAATTCTTTTCCTTTTCTAATTTCGGTTGGTGGTAATGCTATTGCTTTCCCTTGTTCATCTTGAGCTACAATACAAGAGAATTCTTTTCCCTCAATAAATCCTTCTACCAAAACTGTACTTTCTCCATCCAATGCAGAAAGAATTACTCCTTCTTTTTCTTTAACAAAAACTTCATCGAGATAAGTAATTAAATCTGCAGGATGATAAACAACATTTATAATTTCTAATTTATCATTTATAATTTGTACAGGCATTCCAATTCCTTCACGGATATCAGCAAGTGTTCTAACAAAAGCATTTTTTTCTTCAGCACTTAATTTTTTCCAATCCGTTGCATCTTGCCATTTAGTAAACAAAGCTTTTTCTATAGCTTCCATGAATTTAAAATTATCATCTTCATGCAAAATGCTTATTCCAATGGAAGAACCTTGATTCGCTGGTTTGATAACAAGAGGTAATCCAATTTCTTTTTTCGCTTTTTCAAATGGATCTTTTAGTTTTCCTTTTATCCAATCGTTTCTATCTATGGTAAAAAACTTCGGACTGTTAAATCCAGCATTCACCATCAATCGTTTCTGAACGCTTTTATCAATACCGATAGCTGAAGGCAATATTCCGGAGCCGGAATAAGAAATACCAAGGCATTCGAACAATCCTTGTATTTTTCCATCTTCTCCAAATGGTCCGTGCAGACATAAAAAAGCAAAATCGAGATGCGATTTTAATTCATTCGGTTCAAGCTTCTTCCCTATTTTATTAATAAGTTCTAGTTGTTGT
>CAMCUO010000065.1 GCA_945879015.1 Chitinophaga pinensis
ATTATCCACGAAACTTTGTGCGATAACCACTATGGTTGCAATTCCTAAAGCGAAAAGTATTTTTTTAATCATGACTTTAATTTTAGTTGTATAAAGATAAGAAGATTTAGTAATTTTTGTTTCATAATTAATGCCAAAAATGTTTAAAAAGGCATTCGATGCTATTTTAAAGAACAAAAATTACCTCAATTTACCTTCTCCTATTGGAGAAGGTGTTCTTCATGGGAAGAACGGATGAGGCTAATGCAAAAAGGTCAAACATTATACCCATGTTTGACCTTTTTGTGAATTTTTAAGAATTCTTATTTTACTCCGTGCATCAACTTTTTAAGCACTGGTTTTAATGAAAACAATAGGATGGCTGCAATTCCAGTAAGAATTACGAATACCATAAAAAATTCATACAAATTATGTATTTCGAATCCCATAAATGAAGGATAAGCATCACTAATACGGTTATCAGATAATAACTTAACTTGTTCAGCAGTAGGAACTATCTTTTTATCCAACACACCTTGTAAATCAATTCCCAATTCAGTTGCCTTCATAAATTTATCACCTGTATTAGGTAAAATAGAACCTAATGTTCCTGCTAAAGCATATCCAGCAGCATTTGATAAAAAGAAAACACCAAATAATAAAGACGCGAATCGTTTCGGAGATAATTTACCTACCAATGATAAACCTATTGGTGATAAACAAAGTTCAGCAAATGTTTGAATCAAATAAAGTAAAATCAACCATTTGATTCCTAGCAACCCGCTATTTCCTAAATCTTTAACGTTGTTTGCTATAATGAAATAACTCACAGCTATTAATGCTAAACCTATCGCTTGTTTCATTGGCGACATAGGTTCTCTTCCTTTTGCTCTTAACTTATCCCACAAAATACTGAATGGTAATGCAAAGGCAAATACGAATACTCCATTGAAAACTTGAACCATGGATGCTGGCATATCCCATCCAAAGAAATTTAAATCGGTTTGGTTGTCAGCAATAAAAGTTAATGATGATCCTGCTTGCTCAAATGCTGCCCAGAAAAATATAACAAAGAATGCAACAATATAAATTACAATAATTCTGTCTCTTTCAATTTTTGTTAAAGAGCTATCCGAAATAATTAATCCAGCTAACGTAATTCCACTTGCGTAGATAATTGGATAGATTAATGTTTTAATAAAGTTGTTTCCATCAAGTATGTAGCGGAAAAGGAAGAATAATGCAATAAAAGAAATTACCGCTAGAATTAAGGATTTAGTTGAAAATACAGCTTTTTGAGCTTCTCCTTCTTCAAAATCAGATGAATCGTTTTTTGACGGCAATCCACCTAATGGTTTTCCGTCAGGAGTTACAACATATTTGTTTTTTAAGAAAAAGAAAACTAGTGTTCCTAAAATCATCGCAATTGATGCCGCTAAGAAACCCCATTTGAAAGCATGAACATCTCTTACTCCACCAACTTCGACATCACCTATATAAGGACAAATTATTTGACCTAAGAAAGCTCCTAAGTTAATACCCATATAAAAAATAGTAAAGGCAGAATCTAATTTGCTTTTTTCTTGCTTAGGGTATAAACTCCCTACCATACTAGAAATATTGGGCTTAAAAAATCCATTTCCAAAAATGATTACTCCCAATGCAGACCACATAAACGTGTTTGCCATTCCTAAATTGGTAGAAAAAACACTAGCGCTAAAAAACAATAATAATTGGCCAGCAGCCATCATTAATCCGCCAAGCATAATGCAATTTCTGTTGCCAAAGAATCTATCAGAAATAAATCCTCCTAGCATAGGTGTTAAGTAACAAAGTCCAAGAAATCCTCCATATAAAAGGGACGCGTCTTCCTCTTTCATCATTAATGAGTTTACTAAGAATAAAGTAAGAATAGCGCGCATTCCATAAAAGTTGAATCGCTCCCACATTTCTGTTCCAAATAATACCCATAATCCTTTTGGGTGACTAGTTTTTGCTGTTTCTGTAGACATATATTTTAATGTTTTTTTAATTTGAACTCTGCGAATATAAGTAAAATATTGAATTTTTGTAACTCCGTCTTATGAAAGGGAAAATTCAGACGATTAAAGAAAATTTAATCTAAAAATTTATTTATACGTATAATTATTTTATATTTGTCGTATAAAATAAGTATTATGGATGCAAAAATCACATTATCCTTTGATAAACAGGTAATTGAGAGGGCTAAACAGTATGCGGAGTCTCAAAATATGAGCCTTTCCCGCCTTATGGAATTCCTATTGGATAAAATTACTTCTAATCAATATAACTCTTTGGAGGATTTACCTGTTTCGGATTGGGTAAATGCTGTTGCAGAAGGCAAGGCTGAGTATATTACGAAGTCGAAAAAGCGTTCGAAGCTAAAAGATGAATACATGAACCGCAAAAAATGAAGATTTTTTTAGATGCAAATGTTCTTGTTTCGGTATTGAATAAGGAATACCCATTGTTTACTTATAGTTCTAGGATTTTAAGTTTAGTGGATAAGTCAAAATTCAAAGTTTATACTTCTCCTTTGTGTTTGGCTATTGCTTTTTATTTTGCTGAGAAAAAAAATGGCAATGCAATGGCTCGAAAAAAAATTACTCTCCTTACAGAAAAATTACTTTTCACTTCCATTGACGAAAAAACAGTTTTTGAAGTAGAAAAAAATAAAAAGATTCACGATTTTGAAGATGGATTACAATATTATTCTGCTCTTGAAAAAGATTGCAAGTATATTATTACAGAAGATTTAGAAGATTTTTATTTTTCAGAAATAGAAGTTGTAAATAGCAGAGCCTTTTTGGAACAACATGTATTTTAAATGGCACGGATAACCAATCTTTACGAATAGTACGAATCTCTGTTTTGCTTTGTGCAGATTTGAAATTTATTTTTTTAAGCGTATAGATTAGTAAATTCGTTTTTATTCGTTATCTGTACAACCTTACAAATTATTAAGGATAAAATCTGTCATTTTATTATAAAGATGAAAAGATGTATTTCCTCCATAAATACCATGATTTTTATCTGGATAGATAAACAAATCGAATTGTTTGTTTGCATTTACCAATGCGCTTATCATTTCCATGGTATTTTGATAATGTACATTATCATCTGCGCTTCCATGAATTAATAAGTACTTCCCTTTTAATTTACTTACATGGTTTATAGGTGAGTTATCATCATAACCACTAGCATTTTCTTGTGGTAAACTCATAAAACGTTCGGTATAAATACCATCGTAATAACGCCAATTAGTTACCGGAGCAACTGCTATTGCCATTTTAAAGTAATCTGCTCCTTTAGTAATACATAAGGAACTTAAATAGCCTCCAAAACTCCATCCCCAAGTTCCAATTCTTGTTTTATCAACGTAAGGCAATGTTCCCAAATATTTAGCGGTTTCAATTTGATCAGCAACTTCTAATTTTCCTAATTGTTTGTAAGTACTATGTTTAAATGCTTTTCCACGATACATTGTTCCTCTGTTATCGACACACATAACAATATATCCTTTTTGTGCAAGCATTTGGTGCCAAAAATAATTTCTTCCTGCAAAGGAGTTGTTTACTTGATTGCTTCCAGGTCCGCCATAAAATGTTAGAAATACGGGATATTTTTTTGTCGGATCAAAATTGGATGGCTTCATTATCCATGCATTTAATTCAACTCCTTCTGTTGTTTTAAACATGAATAATTCTTTTTTACACATGTCAAATTCTGACATTTTTTTAATTAATTCTTCATTCTTTTCTAAAACACGAATTTGTTTTCCATGTGAATCATAAATAGCAATGAAAGGAGGTGTATTTGCAGAAGAATAAGAATTGATATAATACTTCATTCCAGTACTAAAATCTGGCAAATGTGTGCCCTTCTCAGTTGATACTTTTTTCTTTCCACTTCCATCTAATTTTACTGAATAAATATCTTTTTCTGTTGCAGTTGTTTCAGAAGCGGTATAAAAAATAGTTTTTGTTTTTTCATCAATACCGTGAAAGCTTACTACATCCCAATTCCCTTTTGTAATCTGATTCATCAACTTCCCCGTCATATCATAGATGTAAATATGATTATAGCCATCTCTTTCTTGAGTAATTATAAAACTCGATTTATCTGCTGTGAAATAAACATAATCTCCTTGTCCTTCATGAATATCAATATAAGTATCACAACTTTCGGTATAAACTACTTTTGATTCTCCTGTTGTTGCATTGTTAAACAATAACTCCAATTTATTTTGATAACGATTCATGCGAACAATAGAAAGTGTGTTTGCGTCCATAGTCCATTTAATACGCGGAATGTATTGATCAACAACTTTTCCAATATCCATTAATTTATCGGAGGCAGAAGCCAAATCATAAGTGTGAATAGTTACAACGGAATTAGCTTCACCCGCTTTTGGATATTTGAATTTATAACCGGAAGGATACAATTGATTGTTAAATTCATCAAATGAAAATTCTTTTACTTTACTCTCATCAAATTTATAATAAGCAATTTTTTTACTATCTGGACTCCAGAAATACGCTACAGAAAAAGAAAATTCTTCTTCGTGAACCCAATCCGTTGCTCCGTTAATAATATTGTTGTGTAAACCATCATTGGTTACTTGTGTTTCTTTTCCAGATGCTAAATCTTTTATATAAATATTGTTTCCTCTCACAAAACCAACTTTGTTTCCATCAGGTGAAAACGTTGCATACATTTGCTTTTCGCCAGTACTAACTGCAGTTAGAGATTTTGTTTTTCGATCATAAACATAATAATTTTCTCTTGTTGAATGACGATAAATTTGTTCCGTTCCAGTTGAGATGAGCATTTTTGTTTCATCTGGACTGAATTGATAACTGTCTATTCCAATAGCCTTGCCATCCACTTTTAAATCTGCTTCTGCAACTATGGCAACTGGTGCCGATGCTTTTGCATATTCATATTGAAAAATTTTTCCATCATCCATTGCCGAATAATGCAAACCATCATTCATAGAAACCAATCCATATACGCCACCCGCTCTGAATGTTCCTGTTTTCAGTATATCCTCTAAAGTGATGTTCTTTTTTTGTGCACTAATATTGCTGAACAAGAAAATTGAAAAAGCGATGATAAAAAGTCGTTTCATAATCATTTTATTTAATTAATTTTGATTGGAACGAAAATAGGAAAATTCGTTTGATGAACCACCAAAAAAGTTATGAATGGTCGAGTAAACGGATATATTTTTAAAAACGAGTATGAAATACAATAAATTAACACCTTCAATAGTAAAAAAGCTTCAAGGAATAATTGGTGAACAACATGTTTTGTTCGATGCTGAAAGTTTAAAGAACTATGGTCATGATGAAACAGAAGATTTAGTATACCTTCCAGAAGTAGTTGTAAAACCAAGAACAGCCAAAGAAATTTCCGAAATAGTAAAACTATCGAATGTTGAATTAATTCCTATTACGCCACGTGGTGCAGGAACAGGATTGAGCGGAGGAGCATTGCCCATTCATTCGGGAATTATTTTATCGATGGAGCGATTTAATCAGATTTTACAAATTGATGAACGCAATTTACAAGCCACCGTTGAGCCGGGTGTTATAAACGAAGCATTTCAAAATGCAGTAAAGGAATTAGGTTTATTTTATCCGCCTGATCCTGCTAGTAAAGGCAGTTGTTTTTTAGGAGGTAATGTGGCTGAAAGTAGCGGCGGACCAAAGTGTGTGAAATACGGAACGACAAAAGATTACATATTAAATTTAGAAGTTGTATTACCAACGGGAGAGATAATTGAAACTGGTGCGAATACTTTAAAAAATTCTACTGGATATAATTTAACGCAATTGATGGTTGGTAGTGAAGGAACATTGGGGATTGTTACAAAAATAATTGTAAAACTGTTGCCACTTCCGAAATACGATTTACTGATGTTAGTTCCTTTTAGAAGTCTGGATGAAGCCTGCGCTGCCGTAAGTGAAGTATTCAGAGCAGGATTTACTCCAAGTGCTATGGAGTTGATGGAAAGAGATGCGCTGGATTGGGTGAGTAAATATGTTCAAAGTAATGTGGTGAAATTAGAAGATGATATTCAAGCACATTTGTTAATTGAAGTTGATGGAAACGATATGGATCTGTTGATGAAAGAAATGGAAGCGATTTCCGAATTAATGTCGAAATATAGCATTACTGATATTTTATTTGCAGAGTCTGCAGCACAAAAAAGTGAATTATGGCGACTAAGAAGAGGAATTAATGAAGCAGTAAAGAACAACGCGATCAGTAAAGAACAAGATACGGTGGTGCCTCGTGCAGAGCTTCCTAAATTGGTAAAAGGAGTGAAAGAAGTAGGAGGGAAGTATAAATTTAAAACTGTTTGTTACGGACATGCAGGTGATGGAAATTTACATATCCGTTTAATAAAAGGCGATTTAACTGATGAAGAATGGAATGGTGATTATGTTAAAAAAGCAATTGCAGAAATATTTACAATTTGTAAACAGCTAGGTGGAACAATTAGTGGAGAGCATGGAATTGGGCTTGTTCAGCAAGAGTATATGCACCTTGTATTTTCTGAAAAAGCTTTGGAGGTACAGCGAAATATTAAAAAAGTATTTGATCCGAATAATATTTTAAACCCCGGGAAAATGTTTGGATAAAAAAACTCCATTATGGCCAAATGAGTGCGTCACACTGAGCGGAGTCGAAGTGCTTTATTAATAGAAGTACTTCTTCTTAATCACCACAGAATCCTTCTTCACCATTTTATCTTTACAGCAATCTTTTTTATCAACCATTTCAAATTCTTCACCATTGATTACCATTCTTTTTTCAATACACATTTCAGCTCCGCCTTCTTTACACATTCTTTCGCCTTCTTCACACATTTCCATTTTGCTACAAGATTTTTTGGTTTTTTTGTTTTTGTAGCAATCATCTTTTTTACCACAATGCACCTGACTTTGGTTCATGCAATGTCTCATACATTTTTTAGCCATAAAAACTGCTCCGCCACCCAAAAGGTTTAGAAAGCCAACCCGGATAACAAAATACGAAACGTACTTAAATAAATTTGAAAGATTTTCTTTTTGAGTTTTTGCTAACAAAAACATTCCCGCAATAATTACGAGTAAGGACATAGAGGCAGCGATTAGTATCATTTTGTTTAGGATTAAGTGAATATTTATTTTTTGTTTGTACTACGAATAAAGTAAAATTATCGTAAATCCTCTTCTGAATCTCTAGTGAATCCTTGTGAAAATTCACTCAGCTTTAATTTTGGAGTAAACATAAAATATATTTCTGAAGAATCAGAAGCATACTTATAAAACGTTTTTGTGACCCCAACAAAGTTTCTTTTTTCTGGATACGCAGGAACTCCCAATTCCATCATACACCAGTATTTGATAGTAATCTGATTAAAATTCATTTCACCTTTTGAATATTTTTTTATTTCAGGAGGCAATCTTGATTCTACGGCATCGGAAATATAAATTACGCCATTGCTAGTGTTTCCAGAATATAAATTGTGAGATAAATAGGAATCCCACGAATTAAAAAAATTGAACAAAGGCAACAAAATAAATAAAACTGCAACAATTTTTACGGAATGGAAAGTAAGCATGTTTTTCATTTGTGAAATTGTAAAAGAATCATTTTTAACAAACAAGAAATATGCAAAAAGCATCATCGCTATATTCCAAGGCCACACTACAGGATTGTAATTGTGGCCGAATGGACCTAATACATACAAAATAAAAATGTGCATTAAAAAAAGCAAAGTGATTGCAAGTTTTTTTGTTCTTGAAAAAAACAATGCAATTGCAGTTGAAATTTCAACTAATGGAAATACTTTTGCAAGCCAATCAATATTTCTGATTCCATTTTCAGTCACATGATTGGTGATAGGTTCCATTAGCCAAGGATAAGTATCAGTAATAAAATGTGGATTGAGTTTTTGTAAGCCGCTCCAAAAGTAAATGGCTCCAATCATTAGTTTTAAAATTGTTATGACCGCTTCTGAATGTCGGTTATCATTTTTGTTGAAATCATAAAACGATAAAATAAAAAACATTATTAAATATTGATAAAACCAAGGTTGCCAGCGGTTTTGGTCTAAAATGGATAAAATAAATGCACAAACTAAAAAGGCAATAATAAATTTTTGAGATTTTTTTAAAATGATAATGAAGAGCAGAAGCCATAACGCTAAGGCAAATAAAATAATGTCTACCGGATGATGAAAACTCGGTAAAAAATCAAAAACTGGTATTAAAGGAAACAATCGGTCACCCAGCCATAGCTTATATGATAGCAGCATACTTGCTAAGCATGCCAGTGCTGTAATTTTTGTTATGATTGCAATGCTAAAATTGTTTTTCATTAATTTTCTACAACAGCAATTAATTTAATATTAATAATTATTTTATTCTTCCAGCTTTGTAAAAATATTTTTTGTAATAGTCTTGATCTAAATCGTTAATCATCACGCCTTTTTTTGTTGTTGCATGAACAAACTTGTTGTTTTGTAAATACACTCCTATATGGGAGATTTTGTCACCATCTATTTTGAAAAACACTAAATCTCCTTCTTCTAAATTATTTTTAGAAATAGTTTTACATTGTTCGAAAATAGAGGAGGAGGAACCTGAAAGTGCCTTGCTGTAAATTTTTGAATAAAGCGTAGCAGTGAAGTTTGAACAATCAATACCGCTTTTATTTTTGCCTCCGTATTTGTAAGGAACGCCATACCATTCGTCGATGAACGAATACAGCTTTACATTATCTATTTTGCTTTCATCAACATTTAGAAGTGTAGCGTATTTTTCTTTTACTTTTTTTGATTTCGGAACGTTTGTGTTTGAATTATCATTTGGAATGTCTTTATGTGAACGACAAGAACTTATCGAAACTGCTAAGAATAGTAGAATTGATAAACAAATAAATTGTACGATGCGCTTAAGAAGAGACATTAAAATAGCTTTTGTCAAATTTACTTTAGAAAAACGCTGTTGGGATGGGAGAAAGAAAAGGTTATTAAGTTTGGAGTGTTAATAATGGGTGTTTATTTAAATTCCAACTGTATTGGCAAGTTATAGGTTGTTGAAACTGTTTTGCCATTTTGTTTACCAGGTTTCCACTTAGGCATCATTTTAACAACACGTATTGCTTCTTTGTCTAATGCTGGATTTATCCCTTTTATAATTTTTGGGTCGCGAACAATCCCATCTTTTCCAACAATAAATTGAACATAAATTTTTGTTGTAATTGGATTTTCTTTACCTGCATTCTTAGGGACTACAAAATTTTTGCGAATAAACTTCATCATAGAATCCTTTCCGCCTGGATATTCGGGCATTTGCTCCACCACAGAATTCACCTGTTCAACGGAATCTGGAACTGTTTTAGAAAATGTATTGTTTGTTGCAGTAGTGCTTATATTTGTAAGATCTTCAGATTTTAATAGTTCACTTTCTTCGTCAGCAGCTTTTACTTTGTCTTGTGTAACAATTTGTGGTTCATAAGCTACATTTCCACTGAAATTGCCGTCTTTATCATTGTTATCTCCTCTATTTTCTTTAGTAACAACTTGTGCTTTTTTAGCTTTACTTTTTTCTTCAAAAAGTTTTCCCTCAGCACGTGACTTTCCTACTTTATCAGCCTTTTTGGCTGATTCAATTTGTTTACCGCTTCCAGCAGAATTGTCAGTAGTATTTTTTTGTTTTTGATCAGGAGTGCTCCATGCATAAGTTCCAACACTAGCACCCGTAATAGTTTTCTCTTCAGTTTTTTTGGTATCATCTAATTTTCCATCTTTTTCACTTTCAGGTGCGCTTGTTTTTGGAACAGAAACTGTTTCTAATTGATTATTTTGTCTATCATCATTTGGTGAAACAGTAGCATCAATAGCAACGATTTCTTTTCCAGAACTTTCAACCGGAGCAACAAATCCTTGATTTCTGTTTTCTGCTGCACCTTCTTTATTTTTATAAAAACCAGGTTTCTGCTCTTCTTCTGCCATTGCAATTTCCTGATCTAGTATTTTGCTAGGACCGAGTTTTTCTGCTTCATCTTTTATTTGTGCCGCTTCTTTTCCTGTACTAGCAGAAGTTTCAGTTACTACATTTTCTATATTTTTTTGAGTTGAATCTGGCGGAGGAGGAGGGCTTTCTGTTTCTTTCAGTTCTGCCATGTCGCCACTCATAGCTGCTTCTTTTAAATTTATCTGATTAAAGAAGAAAACTCCAACAACTAATAATGCAATGGCTGCAGCTATTGAAAATGCCATTTTATAATTAAATGAAACAACTACTGCTCCCTTTTTGTCATTTCGAGCCGAGTCGAGAAACAGAATACGTTTATTAACTGCTTCTTTTATTAATGCAATGCGATTTCTATCTTTTGTCAGTTCCAATCCTTCTAGCGCGTCTGAGCACATTTCGCAATCGAGCAAATGTTTTTCAACGATGTGTCTTTCTTTCTGGTTTAATTTGTTGTCGATATACTCAAACAACATTTTTTCCGAAAGACAATCGGTTGGGTTATAAATAGTATGTTTTAAATCGTTATTCATTATTTGTTTGCACTTTTATTTTCAATGCAAATTTTTAAATTTCGTTTTCCGTTTTGAATATAGCTTTTCACATTATTCATGTTGTAGCTTGTTAATTCTGTCACTTCTTGATAACTCTTTTCTTGTAAAAAAAACAATTCAATACATAATTTTTGCTCTTCGTTTAATCCTTTTATGCATTCTTCCATAAATGTTAATTGGATTTCTTTTGTGTTTTCAACAGAAAGATGCACTTCTGTATCCGATTCCATAATCGATGCCAAATCTTTATGCATTTCTTTGTTACGCTTTAGTTTAGATGCTCCGGAGCGCAATTGCATTAAACAGAAGTTTTTGCAAACCATATGAAGCCAAGCTTTGAATTGTTGCACTTCATGCTTTTTTAAATCCACTAAAAGTTTTTCGAAAATTTGCATACTGGCATCTTGTGCATCGTCTTCGTTTTTTAAGTATTTCATACAAACACCGAAAATCAAATGCGTGTATCGCTTGTGCAGTTCGCCTACAAATGCATTGTTTCCTGACTGCTTGTATTCTGCAACCAGTTGCAAATCTACATACTTATTTAATTGTGATGCCTGCATATATAGTATATACAAAAATAGACAATTTATTGGCAAAAAAATTTTCAAATTAAAATATATGTAATGCAATAAAAGCTCCTCTCCTTTTTCAAGGAGATGGTAGGGTGAGGTTTTAAAAGCTTGCAAATATTTTAATTTGATTAGAAATACAAAATCGATATGGAATTTTTATTTGCATTGCATCCTATTGTCGAATTAAAAATAAAAATTGTTTCAAACTCAAAATAAAAAATTATGAAAACGTTAACAACAGCTATCATTGCTGCAGTATTTATAACATTATTTTCTAGCAGTCATTCTTTCGGAGCGATAGCTTCATCAGAAAAAACATTAAATCAAAAATTGAAAATGTAACAGTGTTTACGCAGGGAGCTCAAATTTACAGAAGTTCTTTAGTGAATATGAATTCAGGAAATTTAATTTGAAGCCAAAAGAAACCAAAAAAATTACAATTTCTTATACGGTTAAATTCCCTAAGGATAAAGCTTTAGCTGGATTATAGAACCAAATAGAGCTAAATGTTAACGCCCAATTATGAAAATAGTAGGGCGTTTTTACTTTGTCCTTTTTAGAAAGTGTAAAATTTGATTTAATACAGCTAAAAAGCTATATTTTTAATGAAAAAATCATATATTTGCACTCTAGTAAAAAATATGGATTGCAATTTGATTTGTGCATTGAAAAAGTAATGAAAAAACTACTCTTTATATTTGTCTCAGTTATGATCCTATCCTCTTGGATGGTTGTTCTTCCTGATCAATCTGAAGAGGCGAATGCAAAGATTAAGACCATCTATATATACAATTTCACCAAGTATATTGAGTGGCCGGCTTCTTATAAAGAAGGGAATTTTGTGGTTGGTGTTTTGGGAACAAATACTCCCCTTGTAACAGAACTCAATAAAATGGCAAGTTCTAAAACTGTTGGGACTCAAAAATTTGAAATTAAATCGGTTTCTACTCCTGCTGATTGTGCAAAGTGTCATATCGTTTACATTCTTTCTGACAACTCTTCACAGCTTAATGGTGTATTAGGTAAATTAAAAGGTAAAAGTGCATTGATCGTCACAGATAAATCCGGACTAGCAACAAAAGGTTCCGGAATTAACTTTTTTGTTGATGGGAATAAACAAAAAATTGAGTTGAACAGATCGAATATTGAAAAGTATAAATTGAAAGTTGCGTCAACACTTGTTGATATGGCTGTTCAAGTTAAATAGGATGTTAAATGTTAAAAACTAAAAGAACAATCATTTTTGGATTACTGCTTTTTCTGGCGGTGTCTTTAAATGCGCAACAGTCTCGGGTGACTGCTGCGTATACGTTCTTGCAGCAAGGTAAATTAGATAGTGCGAAAGCGACTATTGATGTTGCTATTTTACACCCTGAAACCCAGTCAGACGGGCAGGCATGGTATGTGCGTGGTTTTATTTACAAAACGATTTATAATCAAAGTGAGAAATCGAATAAACAATCTTCTTCTCGAATTGAAGGACTTATTTCTTTCAAAAAATCACTTACAATTGATACAACACAAGAAAATGTAACTGAAAATATCAAGAATATTAAATACCTCGCTACAACATTATACAATGATGCAGCTGCAAGTTTAGACACGATCGATTATAAAATTGCGGTAAATAATTTTGACATATTCCGTGAATATTACCTTTTGGTTGATCCTTCAGCAGAAAATTTCAAACAAAAAGAGATTGATTTTGCTAATGCCATGGCAACAGTTTATACTCGCATTTATGAAGCTGACAGAAATGGTAAGACCGACTTTCTGAATTATGCAAAAGCATCTTACAACAAAGCATTGTCATTCGATCCGAACAATATAAACGCAAATTATAATATGGGTATTTTGTATTATAATCAAGCGGTGAATCTTATAAATCAATCTGATTACGATTTAGATATTGTTGCATTGAATGACGTTCAGGATAATTCAATTAATTTATTTAAACAATCACTTCCATTTATGGAAAAAGCATATGCTCTCGATCCAAATAAGAAAGAAACGTTGTTGGGTTTATCGGGTATCTATTTTAGTTTAAATGAAAAAGAGAAATCGAATGAATTTAAGCAAAAATTAGAGCAAATTGGAAAGTAAGAAACGATAAATAGCTGATAGCTTTATGAATTTAAGATTTACAATTGGGAGAAAGATAGGATTAGGCTTTGGTGTAATCATCCTTTTGGTAATTGTAGCCTTTTGGCTTACCAATATTACCCTCAATGATAGTCGTAAAAAAACGGATCAGGTAACCGAGATCTATAACCCCTCAGTAGCCTCTCTTAAAGAATTAAATTACCTCCTTATTCGGTCTAAATTTTTAATTACTAAGTGGTTCTATGTCCAAACAGGTGATGATGCGATCGATAAAAAAGCATTACGTGGTCTTATAAAAGATGAATATCCAACTTTAAAAGCGAAAATAAAAGCGTATTCAGCCAACTGGAATAAAGAGGAACAAGAAAGTATTGAAGGTATTTTGGCATTGATCGAACAAATGTTCAAAAGCTACGATGAAGATGTTATGGAAACATTGAATTCTTTCGATACGTATAATGATCCCAACATAAAATTTATTGCCCAGTTACCCTTCGAAGAGCTGGACACACAAAATGATGTGATCAATGAAAATTTAAGTTTACTCATTGACAAACAAAATAAAAATGCGCTTGATAATTCGGATGAGATGTTACAATCTTTCGGAGCTCTTCAAAAGATTGTGATCTGGTTGTTTTTTATCTTGCCTTTTGGAGCAATTCTTATTGCCATTTTTACTGTTAGAACAATTGTCCGTCCAATTCATCAATTGAAAAAAATTCTAGTAATGATGGGTAGGGGAGTCCTTCCTACAGAGCATATCAAAGACCGTAATGATGAAATCGGTGAGATGTCGGTTGCATTGAACGATCTGGTTGATGGAATGGCAAGGACAACTGAATTTGCAAAACAGGTTGGTTCTGGAAATTTTGATTCCCATTACCGCGCCTTGAGTAAAGAGGATACGTTAGGTGCTGCTTTATTGAAAATGCGTGAAGATCTGCGTGAAAATGAGCGCCTATTAGAAGCAAAAGTTATTGAGCGGACAGAACAGGTTGTACGTCAAAAAGAAGAAATTGAAACGCAGAATCAAGAGCTGGAAGTACTCTACAAGCATGTAACAGACAGTATAAAGTACGCAAAACGTATTCAGGAAGCGATACTTCCTCCAGACAGTTTAGTGAAGCGCGTTTTGCCCAATTCTTTTGTTTTATATAAGCCAAAAGACATTGTTTCAGGAGATTTTTATTGGATGGATGAGAAAAATGGTAAATCACTATTTGCTGCTGTCGACTGCACTGGGCATGGTGTTCCGGGTGCTTTTATGTCGATCGTTGGTTACAACTTATTAAAACACGTTGTAAATAGTAATGATAGTACAACTCCTGCGCAAATTTTAGATAGATTAAATGAAGGTGTAAGTGAAACGTTGCATCATGGACACGAAGATTCGCAAGCAAAGGATGGAATGGATATTTCTTTTTGTACAGTTGATTTCAAAACATTAGAACTACAATATGCTGGAGCTTACAATCCTTTATATTTGATTAGAGATGGAAAGTTGATTCAAACAAAAGCAGATAAATTTCCAATCGGTTTGTTTTTAGGAGAAGAAAAAAAGAAATTTACTAACCATACAGTTCAGTTACAAAAAGGTGATTCGGTATATATTTTCTCTGATGGATATGCTGATCAATTTGGTGGTCCAAATGGAAAAAAATTCATGGCAAATCATTTCCGCGATTTATTGATGGAAGTTCACAACGAACCAATAGAAAAACAAAAAGAAGTTTTGAACAAAACCATTGAAGAATGGCGCGGACCACTTGACCAAGTAGATGATATTCTTGTGATTGGTTTAAAAATCCCCTATTAATTCCCTCAACTTTTATTAACAAACATTGTTGTCCGATAAAACTTTAAAAGAAGGAAGACTTTCATCTTCCTTCTTTTTTTTTAGTAGGTTTGGTTCGCTAAAACTACATTCTACTATGAACAAAACTATACATTTTTTCGGTAATTCTGTTTTCGGACAGCTGATTTCT
>CAMCUO010000066.1 GCA_945879015.1 Chitinophaga pinensis
ATCAATAACTATTATGAGCGCTACATCAATGGGATGGAAGAGTTTGTAAAAAAAGGTGATAAGATTGATACAACATTTGCTTTTACTCCAGAAGAATTTGGCAGAAAAGACAACACTGTTGGAACGATGGATTATTATGAATTGAACGATTACATCGCTTCCGAAAAACTAAAAGGTTCGGATAATATTGAATCTTACGAAATTGAGAAATACAGAAGAAGTGCTTTTCCTTTTGCAACATTTGTTCTCACTTTAATTGGAGTTTCCATTGCAAGTAGAAAAATTCGCGGAGGGATTGGAATGCATATTGGACTCGGAATAGCTATAAGTTTTACCTTTATTATGTTTATGCAAGTGAGCACAACCTTTGCAGCAAGCGGTTTAGTTTCTCCATTAATAGCTGTTTGGATTCCAAATGTTTTGTTTGGATTTTTATCTTGGTTTCTTTTGACGAAAGCGCAGAAATAGTTCTTGGTTATTGGTTGATGGTTATTAGTAAAGTTATTTCAATCTTTCTGAGTTAGCCAACAACAAACAACTATCAACCAAATCTTCCTTCCCAAACAAAACACCCATCAAACTCCACTTTCAAATCCGTAGCCGAATCAAATATCCCAAACACAGTCGAACCACTTCCACTCATTGCTGAATAGATGGCTCCTTTCGAATACAATTTTTCTTTGATGCTTTTAATTTCCGGAAACGGAAGGAAAATAGAATCCTCAAAATTATTCTGAATGAAATCTTTCCATTGGTCAATTGGTAAATTCAAAATATCGTTTTCTAATGAACGAGTCGGCATCTTAGGTTTTACTCCGCTATATGCTTTTGCTGTATTAACATGAATATTAGGATAAACAAGTACAACATAATAATTGCTCAAATCCAATTTCATAGATTCGTATTGATCTCCTCTTCCTTCCGCAAACGAAGGTCTGTTGCTTACAAAAAAAGAACAATCACTACCAAGTTGACGAGCATAGTTATGCATTTCGCCCCAGGAAATTCCGAGTTCAAATTTATCGTTCAATAGTTTTATAAAAAATGCAGCGTCAGCAGAACCACCACCCAATCCTGCACCAATAGGAATGTGTTTGTGTAAATGAACTTTTACTGCAGGAACAGGATAATCCTGAGAAACCAAATGATAAGCAAAATAACAAAGGTTATCCGTTGCATCACCCGGAATCTCTATTCCTGATGAAGTAAATGTAAAACGGTCAGCACCTTCTTCTGTATTCTCAACTACCTCCAATGCATCACAAACATTCACAGGATAAAAAACACTTTCAATATTATGAAAGCCATCATCCCGTTTTTCGATGATGTTGAGTCCGATATTTATTTTTGCGTTTGGGAAGGTGATCATAATTTTACCACTAAGGCACTAAGCTACACAAAGAAATACTAAGAAAAAAATGAATTTTTCACTCTCAAGTCATTGATTATGAATGATTCGCATTTCGTTCATATTTTTCGTATTTTAGCGACATCTAAACCATTAAAGCATGAACTATCTAGACTTTGAAAAACCAATTGAAGAATTACAAACTCAATTGGAGAAAATACAGGAAGCAGCTGAAAAAAGTGGTGTGGATGTGAGCAAAACGACTGCTGATATTGAAGAAAAGATCAAAGAAGCTAGAACGAAAATCTATGGTAATCTTACACCATGGCAACGTGTTCAGGTTTCTCGTCACCCCGACAGACCATATACTTTAGCTTATATTGATTATATAACTGGTGGAACTTTCATGGAATTGCATGGCGATCGTACTGTGAAAGATGATAAAGCAATGGTAGGTGGTTTCGGAAGTATTGATGGCAAAACGGTTATGTTCATTGGTCAGCAGAAAGGTATAAACACCAAAATGCGCCAAATCCGTAACTTCGGGATGCCAAATCCAGAAGGATATAGAAAAGCATTGCGCTTGATGAAACTGGCAGAAAAATTCAACAAACCTATTGTTACTTTAATTGATACTCCAGGTGCATTTCCTGGACTGGAAGCTGAGGAGCGCGGACAAGGAGAAGCAATTGCAAGAAACTTATTGGAAATGTCGCAATTAAAAGTGCCAGTTATTTGCATCGTTATTGGCGAAGGAGCATCTGGTGGAGCTTTAGGAATTGGTATTGGCGATAAAGTATTGATGTTGGAAAACACTTGGTACTCGGTAATTTCTCCAGAATCATGTTCTTCCATTTTATGGAGAAACTGGGACAACAAAGAACGTGCTGCTGAAGCATTAAAACTGACTCCAGATGATATGTTGGGAAATAAATTGATTGATGGAATTATCAAAGAACCAATTGGAGGTGCGCATACTGATCAAGAAACAACTTTCAAAACTGTAAAAGAAGAAATCATAAAACACATTACGGCTCTAGAAAAAATAGACCCTAAAAAACGTGTAACTCAACGTATTGATAAGTTTTGTGCGATGGGTGTAGTTAACGAAGAGGTTTAATAAACCTGATGAGAGAGCAACTAATTGAAGCTGAAGAAAAAGCTAAAATTTTATTCAATATTATTGAAGAAAGAGAATTAATTGTTGCAGGCAAATCCGAACACACCCTTAATTCTGAAATATTTAAACTTGCCGAAGAAGTACTTGGTATTAAAAAGTTTTGGCATAAACGAATTGTCAGATCTGGCAAAAACACCTTACTTCCCTATAAAGAAAATCCGCCTGATTTAATTTTACAAAAAGATGATATTCTGTTTTTTGATTTCGGCCCTGTGTTTGAAGACTGGGAAGCCGATATTGGTAAAACAGTTGTTTTAGGTAACGACAAATTAAAACTAAAATTAAAAAAGGAAACAGAGCTGGCTTGGAAGAAAGGGAAAGCTTTCTACGATAAAAACAAACAAGACTTAACAGGTGCAGAGTTTTACAATTACACAAAAAAATTAGCAATACAATTTGGCTGGGAATACGGCAACAAACACTGTGGCCACTTGGTTGGAAACTTCCCTCACGAGAAACTATTAGGCGAAGAAAAACTCAATTATATACATCCAGAAAATACTGAACGAATGTCTAATTTAGATAAATTCGGAAACGAAAGGTTCTGGATTTATGAAATTCATTTTATTGACAAACAAGCTGAAATTGGAGGATTTTTCGAACAATTAGTTTCTTAAAAAACCAACTCCGCCAACTTCTCGGGATTACTCAACCTTACGCTTTTATTCACTCCATCCCAATTTACATTCATCAAGTTTGCTTGTTCTGGAAAACTCTCGTATAACAATGTATTCAAAATCGAAACCGTTCCTGTACCTTTAAAACTAGTTACTTCCGAATAACACCATACGGCATCATTTTCAACTTCATATCCTACAAATTTTAATTTTAACAACTTCCCTCCTACATTTATTTTGAAATTTGCATCTAAATAATTCATCAACAACTGTTGCACTTCCTTATTATTAACCGAAGTACTCAAATCCACTTTTTTATTATATGATTTTAAAAGTCCAACTTCCAAATCATCCATAAATAATTTTGTACTTACATCCAAAGTATGTTTTTTAGAATCGATGTTCACTTCCGTTAATCCTACATAATATTTATGCATAATCGGAGTAAATGAAGCCATCAATATAACAATAGCGCTTAAAAAGCCTATCAATATTATTTTCCAATTTCCAATTTTTCGATTTTTCGATTTTACCATTGAACAAATTTAAACAATTACCATAAGCTATACCAACCATTCATCATATTTGGGTATCAGATATTGCTTTTTTCCTTAGATTTATATAAAAATTAACCTTTGGCTATATAATGAAAAAACTTACTGCATTATCAATCGCATTTATTTTTACGAATTCATTCTTTGCTCAGAACATTCAAAACAATCCTAAGTCAAATCATGGAAATAAGTTTGAGCAACTTGGAACCATTTTGCCTGATGCAAATAATTTCCGCTCAGCATCTGGTGCTCCGGGTAATCAATATTGGCAACAAAAAGCCGATTATGTAATTGATGCTTTCCTAAATGAAAAAACATTAACACTCGAAGGAGAAGAACAAATTACTTATACCAATAATTCTCCTGATGCTCTTTCTTACTTGTGGCTACAATTAGACGAAAACCAACACAATCCAACCAACGAATCCAACTATTTTGACGGAAGCAAAGTGAATATGCCTGTTACAGACCAACAAATATTGGGATTGGATGTTAAAAAACAATTAGAAGGCGGTGGTGTAAACATTGTTTATGTAGAAGATGCAAGTGGAAAAAAACTTCCTTATACCATTAACTATACAATGATGCGAATTGATTTGCCTCAAGTTCTAAAATCGGGACAACAATACATTTTCAAAATAAAATGGAATTATAAAATTCCTGAACGCACCAGAATTGGAGGAAGAGGTGGTTTCGAACCTTTTGAAGATGGAAGTTCATTATTTACGATGGCGCAATGGTATCCACGTATGTGTGTGTATAACGATTATGGCGGATGGAACAATAAACAATTTACTGGCAGAGGTGAATTCTCTTTAGCATTTGGAGATTATAAAGTAAGCATGACGGTGCCTGCCGATCATATCATTGCTTCAACAGGAACCTGCGACAACTATAACGAAGTATTGACTCCAGAGCAATTTACAAAATGGACACAAGCTCAAACTTCTGACAAACCAATTGAAGTTGCAACATTGGCAGAAGCAAAAACAAAAGAAAAAAATCCAGATAAAACAAAATTCAGAACCTGGAAATACAGCGCAGAAAATGTGAGAGATTTTGCATGGGGAAGTTCTCGTAAATTTATTTGGGATGCCATGAGTATTAAACAAGGAAATAGAAATGTAATGTGCATGAGTTATTATCCAAAAGAATCATATGCATTGTATTCAAAATATTCTACTAAAGTTGTTGCACACACTGTCAGAACATATTCGAAATACACCATTGATTATCCTTATCCAGTTGCAATAAGTGTTGAAGCTGCAAACGGAATGGAATACCCAATGATTTGCTTCAACTATGGAAGAACAGAAACTGATGGAACATATACCGAAAGAGTAAAATATGGAATGATTGGAGTAATTATTCATGAAGTCGGACACAACTTTTTCCCAATGATTATTAATAGTGATGAACGTCAATGGAGTTGGATGGACGAAGGATTAAATACCTTCTGTCAGTTTTTAACGGAGCAGGAGTTTGATAATAATTATCCATCTAATCGCGGACCAGCTGATAAGATTACGGATTATATGCGCTCTACTAAAAATGAGTTAGAACCGATTATGACCAACAGCGAGAACATTAATAATTTCGGTGCGAATGCTTACGGAAAACCTTGTACTGCTTTAAACATTTTGAGAGAAACAGTAATGGGTCGTGAATTGTTTGATTTTGCATTTAAACAATACGCAACACGTTGGGCATTCAAACATCCTACTCCTGCTGATTTTTACAGAACTATGGAAGATGCTTCTGGAGTTGATTTAGATTGGTTTTGGAGAGGTTGGTTTTATGATACTGATCCTGTAGATATTTCTTTGGATGGAGTAAAAATGTTCACTGTAAAAAATTCAACAGAAGTAGAAGAGAAAATGGAAACATGGAAACGTCCGGAAATTAATCCTAACGAAGATTTTCAACATGTTTCTAAAATCAGAAACAAACAAAACGGAATGAAATTTTTGGTGGATACAGATACTGCTTTGAGAGATTATTATTTTTATAACAAAGCTCCGAAATTAAATTACCCGGATAAAGTAAAGTATAACGCAAATGCAAAATTGGCTGTACTTTCTGATGAAGAAATAAAAGCATTTGCAAATAACTTTTACTACGAATTGTCATTTACAAACAAAGGAGGATTGGTTATGCCAATTATAATTCAATGGAATTATGTGGACGGAACAAGCGAGACAGAACAGATAAGTGCCTACATCTGGAGAAAGAACGAGCAAAACGTGGTAAAGACTTTTGCAAAATACAAAGAAGTAAAATCTATTTTAATTGATCCATTTAAAGAAACAGCCGACATAGATGAGAAAAACAATTCTTGGCCAAAAACAATTACAAAATCTCGTTTTGAAGTCTATAAAGCAAAACGTGGAAGCAGATACGATACGAATGATGTAAATTGGATGCAGCGAAATGAAGGGAAAGGGAAGTAAGCTAACTCGTGTGGTCCATCACAATCACCCAATGAGTTTCTGTTCTTCGCCACACCAAAGTGAAGTAACCACCTACATCGCCTTTGTCGCTTTTGTCTCTTTTTAAATGCCATTTTCCAACAACAATAGCAGTGCTTGGCGAAGCTTCTTCAATACTAAGAATCTTAAAATCCAATAATCCCATCGTTGCTTTATCGGGATACGACTTTTTATAATTGTCTAATGTATTTTGCCAACCATAAGTAATTCCATTCTTACCAATAAATTTCAAACTATCACTTTTCCAATAAGGAATCATAAATGCTTCAAGATCTCCTTTATTCCAAGCAGCTTCCTGGTCAGTCATTGCTTTTGTGATAATTGCTTTTACATCTTCTTCTTGAGTTTGAGAAAAGGTATTCATTGTAAATAAGATTAGAGTGAATAATAGAAGTAGCTTTTTCATAATTTCGTTCTTTAGTATAATTATTAATACGTCATTGCGAGTCACGACCCGAGCATCGGGGCGGGATGTGGCAATCTCTTTCTAATGGTGGCGATTCTCCTCATCGTGAAAGATTGCCACATCCCGCGAAAATGCGGGACTAGCAATGACGCCCCGAACTTACCTATGCGCCAATCGTCACAACCGCTCCACCATCACCAGCATCCTTTGCAGGAGCTGTATCCTTAAACTTTCTCGTATTATTATCTGGCGTTCTATCAATCAATTTATTGTATGGATCAATTCCAACTTTTTCTGGCTCTTCGTTTACAATAATTTCAAAGTCCATGCTATTTTTATCAATCTTACGTTTTTGTAAATACAATTCAGTTTCCATTTTTTTACCTTTTACTTCTTTGCTTCCAAATACGCCAATATCAATCCAATCGCCAATAGCGACATCTTTCATTTTCCCTATACTATCAGCTTTCATCTTTTTACAATCAACAGAAATTTTCACAAGATATTTTCCATCAGCGGTTTTAGTATAAGAACATTTTGATGTTTTGTTTTCATACAAGGTAATTGTTTCAAACATGTCTGTAATAATGTATTTCAGACTATCAGGAGTTGCCGCCTTGATAAAGTTTAAAAACTCAATAGAATTGGTATAAGGTGGTTCTTGATAACCCACTTTTTTAATATACTTCGCCAAAGCAGCATTCAACGAATCTTCACCGATATAATCTTTCAAAGCATACATTATAACACTACCCTTATTGTAATGTATATATTGTTGATTTTCACACAACATTAAAGGACGTTCTTTTTTTCCTTCCGATGCTCTTCCTTTTAAATATTGATTCATTTCATATTTCAAGAATTTCTTCATGGCTGGTTTCCCGAATTCTTTTTCCATCACCATTAATGCGGAATACTGACTCATGGTTTCCGACATCACAGTCGCGCCCTGAACATTTCCACCAATAACTTGATGCGCCCACCATTGATGTGCAACCTCATGAGCAGTAACATAAAATGGATAATCTACTGACTCAGGATCTGTTGTGTCCACTTTTGCAATAAATCCTATTCCTTCTGAGAATGGAATTGTATTCGGGAACGATTGTGCAAATGTTCCTTGTGGTCGAGCAAATTCTAAAATTCTAACTTGACGATGTTGATAAGGACTAAAGTTCTTCGTATAATAATCCAAAGACTTTTTAATTCCGTTAATCATTTTATCAATATTGTACTCATGTCCTTTGTGATAATAGATTTCAATTGCAACTGGTTGTTTATTCATAGAACCTGCATTAGGAATCCATTTGTCGCGCTTCACTTCATATCTTGCAGAAAGGAATGAATAGAAATTCAGAATTTTGCAATCCATTTTATAATGGTAATACTTTCTTCCATTTTCTTCCCACTCTTTTAATAAATATCCTGGAGCAATTGCTATTTGATCTTTAACAGTACTAACTGTACATTCAAAATCAATCCAGTCCGAATCACTTGTGATGTAATTGTTTTTCATAGCAGTAGAATCATTCACATCTGCCATGCGTTCTTTTTTTTCTAAGCCATGTTTTTTTCTATCCGAATCATCCGTCAACTCTGCTCCTTCTGCATATCCGAAACTTGGTAGAAACATACTGTTAAAGAATGTTCCATTGTAAAGAATAGAAGTTCCCGCATCAGCATTTTTAAAACCTTTAGGAAAAAAGTCTAAACTAATATTCACTTTCATTGAATCGCCTGGTTGGAATTTTTTTGCCAACTTGTAAATTCTAAATCCGGTTTCTTTATCATCCAATGGAAGTGTTGCACCATATTCAGCAGCAAAATCCATGGAAATTAAATTTACATCTGGAAATAAATTCACTAACAAACTATCGATTGGTTTATTCGTTTTGTTTTTGATAAAATAATAACCCTTCATATTTACTCCACGCTCATTAGGATAAATATCTACATTCCAATTAGCCGCAACAATACGTGGTTGAGGAGTCTTACTCAAACGTTTGTATTTCTTTTCATATTCTACTTGTCCTTTCTCCTGATCTTTTTCTGAAAGATTTTTGTTCAACACATTTGTATTGTAAAAAATAAAACCACCGAAAAGCAAGAACGACAACACACTTAATGTCATTGCTAATTTTGCTCGTTTATTAAATAAAGTTTTGGCAATTCTAAAACGAATCTTAAATCCTTTTTCCTTTCCGCGAATCCACATGAGGTTTGAAAAGATAATTAATATCATAGCAAAACTTATCCAATAGGATTTGTAGATGACAAAAGAAAACAACTGATGCCCATAACCATTCATATCAGAATACAACAAGCGTGGACCGCCACTATTAAATTGATACAAGCCATGGTTCCAACCCATTATTCCGGCAGCAATAGGTAATGCAATTATAATAATTGCTGAAATCGCATAACCTGTAAATTTTTGATTGAAAAAAATTTGAATACTCATTGATAAAACACAAAGTAAAATCAATCCAATTAATTTATATCCAAAAAACTCTTTTATGTACAAGAATATTTCAATGTTATAGAAATCATTAAACAGTTGAAGAAAAATTCCTGTAATTATTATAATGACTAATAAAGTCATTTGCATCATCACTAAACCCAATAATTTAGATAAAAAAGATGTGCTTGCAGAAATAGGAGATGCACCAACTAATTCATCCACTTTAGAATCTTTTTCTCTCCAAACAACTACGCCCGAATAAAAAACAATTAAGAGTGGAGCAAAAAGCACAAAAACCACATTGCTAACTTGCAACACTTGATAAGTAACTAAAAGCGTTGGAGTACCATAAATTAATGCAGAAACCTCCGTTGCTAAAGTCAAAACCAAAATACATAAAAGTGAAATGATTAAAAAGAAAATGGTTTTAGTAACTTTTAAATATTCGAATTTGGCTAAAAACCATATCTGATATAAACTAAACTTGAAAGTATAAATTTGATTCACTTTTGGTAAATCCGACAAAGAAAGTAATGGTGCAGAAGCAATAGATTTCATTTCTTGTTTCTTTCTCTTTAACCAAGCAAAAGAAACAGGATTATTAAATTGTGAAAACTGAAAACGATAATAAGTAAGTCCGCTTATTCCTAATGCAATTGCCAACCATAAAAGTCTGTTATACATAATTATTCCGTTCATTGGAATAGCCAAAGTGTTTTGCTCTTCAGCCGACCAATATTTTGTAACATGACTCAAAGCCTGGTCACCAAAAGGATCCATTAAAGCAGCAATGTTTTGATTGTCTAAATCAGATAACAAAATTGGAGATATACCTTTTAATACTACCAATATGATTGCACCTACATAAGCAGAGAGCATGTTACGAGAAAAAGTTACCAAGGAAAAGAAAATCGCGCCTACTAAAAGAACATTAGGAACAACAAACATTAAAAAAGGTTGAACATAATTCATAAATCGAAATGCTCCTAACCTTTCTGCTTCAACACCCATGAAAGAGCAAGTAAACATATGTCCGACAATAGTTCCAGAAACAACAAACAAAGCAACAAGAAAAGCTGCAGAAAAACGTCCGAACATATATCCAAATTTTGAAATCGGATTTGTGAACAAAAGCGGATGCATGTTGTATTGAAAATCTTTATAAACTGCAGGAGCAATAATTGTAATCAAAATAATGATGGTAATAATTCCCATCAAATCTGAATTCAATGCATTCATTATTTCTGTAATCGCTTTCGCTGAGTTAACAGTAATATTTGTTTCTTCAGAAGTACCAATCAAACCTCCTATTGCTGATGTAATAAACATCGATAAAGCAAAAAATACCAAGAAGTAAATATAAGTAGCCGGTTTTTTCAACCAGAGTTTTAATTCGAAGGAAAAAATCTGTAAAAACATATTTTTAGTTGATTGGGTTAAATGGGTTATTGGGGAAAATTAGGCTGTGTGTTTTAGTACGTTTTAGTTAGCAGGAATCTCTTCTGTTCTCTTAATTAAATATGCTATATATCCATTCAAAACTTTTTTATTGTGTGCTATTTTAATACGATATTCATTTAATACTTCTTGATCGATAATAGAGCAATCAAACGCACAAATCAAATGATCTAACACCTCTATCAAAGAACCTCTTGCTATTCTGCAAAACTTTGCATTCTCTTTGTAATGATAGCGACCATATCCTTCTGCAATATTTGCACTAATTGATCGTGAGGCTCTTACTAATTGATCTGTTAATCTATATTTTTCTTCTGGTGGAAAAGTTTTTGTTAAAACAAATATTTCATTCCTTAAACTTCTTGCCAACTTCCAAGCTTCTAAATCCTCAAAATCCTGCATATAATTATTTAAATTTTTGTTTTTAAATTTTACTTACCCTGCCTAACTTTCCCCAATAACCCATTTAACCCAATCAACTAATTCGTAATTGTAGCAAAATAAACATCCTCTAAGTCTGCTGTTAATTGAGAGAAAGAAGAATCAGGTTGCGAACCACTAAATACATGAATTTGAATTTTTCCTTCTACTACTTTTGTAGAAATAACTTTATGTGCTGCTTTATTTTCTGTTAACTGTTCTTTGTCGATTAACTTCATCCAGATTTTACCTTTCATGTCTTCAATTGCCTGAGCAGGTTTTCCATAAAGCAAAACAGTTCCTTGATTCATGATGGCCATGTTCGAACATAAGTTGCGGACATCTTCTACAATGTGTGTAGATAAAATCACAATAATGTTTTCTCCAATCTCACTCAATAAATTATGAAAACGATTTCTTTCCATTGGATCCAATCCTGCTGTTGGCTCATCCACAATAATTAATTTGGGAGAACCCAACAAAGCTTGTGCAATTCCAAATCGCTGCCGCATACCACCAGAATAATCTCCAATGTTTCTTTTTCTAGCATCAAATAAATTGGTTTGATTCAATAAAGCTTCGCAAATTTCTTTACGCTCCTTTGGATTATTGATTCCTTTCAAAATGGCAAAGTGATTTATCATGTCCCAAGCCGAAACACGAGGATAAAAACCAAAATCCTGAGGCAAATACCCCAAAACTTTCCTCACCTCGTCCTTTTGTTTAAGAACATCTATATCGCCAAGGGTTATGGTTCCGCTATCTGCCTCCTGGAGGGTGGCAATTGTTCGCATCAAAGAGGATTTTCCTGCACCATTCGGACCCAAAAGTCCGAACATTCCGCTACCTATTTCAATGTTGATGTCACTCAATGCCTTCAGGCCATTGGAGTAAGTTTTTGAAAGATTTTTAATAGATAAATTCATATAAAATAGTTGTTGGTTATTGGTTGTTTGTTGTAGGCTTTTTGATATTTCGAGTCTATGACGGGTTAATTTGTTATTTGTTACAGTTTTAAGGTTTTTAGCCAATAATATGGTATTGCGGCTAACAATTCACCACTTTGAACTTTGAACTTTAAAACTTTAAACTTTTAGATGCAACCTTTCCTCCACTTTTATCATCATAAATATAGTACTTTCAGGTAAAAATATTGAAATATCTTTGTAAGCTTAAAAATTATCTCATAAAATGAAAAAAATAATCTTCACATTCTCAGCAATCGCTTTTTTTTTAGCGGCAAATGCGCAAGATAAAAAAACAGAATTGTGGCCAAATGGCAACAAAAAATCAGAAGGGGTTATTATTGGAAATGCAGTAGATGTTGCAGCAGACAAGGCAGTTCAACAGCGACAAGCAGCAAACGCTACCAGAGATGGCAAATGGAGCTATTGGTTCGAAAACGGAACCCTTCGTTCTGAAGAATTCTACGATAAAGGAACCATGATTGGTAACTGGAAAGTATGGTATGATAACGGAATATTAGAGTCGGACCTTAACTTTACAACTGGGAAAGTTGCTCATTATTATAAAAATGTTAAAAAACATAGCGAAGGATCAATTACTGTTGGAGGAATCCCAACTGGAAAATGGATTGGATACCATGATAATGGAAATAAAAACTTTGAAGGAGCTTATGCTGCGAACGGACAAAAAGATGGAGTTTGGACATGGTATGACGAAAAAGGAAAATTAACCACAACTCAAGTTTATAAAGAAGGCGAGTTGACAAAATAATTATTGAAGCACAAAAACTACTACCATTGCTACTCAAAGAGCCCTACAAGAAATTGTGGGGTTTTTTGTTTGCTATAATATACCACAGTTCTCAACCGTCATTGCGAGCGGAGTGAAGCAATCTCTCATGAGGAGGAAACTGCTTACAATTGAGAGAGATTGCCACATTCCGCGAAAATGAGGGACCTGCCTACCGCAGGCCGTTAAAAACAAAAAGTCCCTCTATTTCTAGAAGGACCTTTATCACAAACATTCATTTCCAAATTAATTCATTTCCAAATTTTCAAATTGGATTATTTTTTCATCGAAACCCCATTATTCATCTCATTCATTATCGAAACGGTTTCATTAAGGTAAATATCTTTCTTTAAAGCTTTATAGAAGTCTTTGTTTTTATTCACTTTCACTGTATCACTTTCTGGGAAGGCATCTGCTTTTAATGCAATTACCTCTACTCCTTCTATTTCTTTATCCAATGCATCCATTTTCTTTGCTTCTTCTTTGTAAGCTTTTTGTTCTGCTACATATTTATCAAAGTTTAAAGAGACAACTGTATTGTCTTTTTGTTTTTTCAAACGTTTTGCTGCATCATTTAAAATGGTGAAACCTGGATTATTTTTTATGCGCTCCGCACTATTCGTTTTTATTTGAGAAATAGAATACGCTTGTTTTAATGTTGCATATTTTGCTGGAGTAATTTCATCCCAAGCCATTGGATAATCTTGTTCCTTTTCTCCTTGATCTAATAAATAATATGGATCTGGTAAAACAACATCTGGAATAACTCCTTTTAATTGTGTGGTTCCTCCATTAATACGGTAAAACTTCTGAGTGGTAATTTTTACTTCTCCCAAAGGTTTGATGTTTGCATAAGCTGGGGGTAAATAATCATCCAAGTTAAAGAAACGTTGAACAGTTCCTTTTCCAAAAGAGGCTGGCGATGTTCCAACAATTAAAGCTCTGTTATAATCTTGCATTGCTGCTGCCATAATTTCGGAAGCAGATGCTGAATTGGAGTTTACCATAACGGTAAGCGGACCATCATAAACAATTCCTACTTCTCTGTCTTCCAGAACTTGCGCTGGATTTGCTTTTTGTTTTACTTGGCAAACCGGACCTTTATCAATAAACAAACCTGCCATGTCAACCACATCTGGTAAAGATCCTCCTCCGTTATAACGTAAGTCTAAAATAATTCCGTCTACATTTTCTGCTTTTAATTTTTCTAACTCTTTCTTAATGTCCTTCGCACAACTTCTTCCGCCTTTACCAGAAAAGTCAGCATAGAAAGATGGAAGTTTTATGTATCCAATGTTTTTCTTTCCTTTTAAGATTACAGATTGTGCGTAGGTATCTTCCAACACAACTATATCTCTAATGATTGGAATAATCAAAATACTTCCATCAGGCTTTTTCACTGTCAAACGGACTTCTGTTCCTTTTTTTCCTCTTACTAACAGAACTGCATCATCCATTTTCATATCTACCACATCAACTGGTTCGGCTTCTCCTTGTGCCACTTTTAAAATAATATCTCCGCCTTTTAATTGCCCTTGTTTATAAGATGCGCTACCCGGAACAATGCTGCTTACTTTAATATAGCCATCTTTTTCCTGAAGCTGTGCACCAATTCCTTCTAGTTGTCCGGTCATGCCGATATCAAAGTTGGCTTTATCTTTCGGAGCGAAAAACTCGGTATGCGGATCGTAAATTCCTGCAATTGCATTAAAGTAAATGGCAATTCTATCTGTACGGTCGAAATCTTTTAAGCGTTTGAAATAATCATCATTGCTTTTTAAGATTTTTTTGCGGGCTTCTACTTCTAATTCTTCTCTGGATTTTAATTTAACTGTATCGCTTTTCTCTTTTGCTTTAGTTTGATTGTCCATCATTTCCACCACTCGAGCAAGTGTTTGGTATTTTAACGATTTTCTCCATTCGTCTTTTAAAGCTGTTTTGTCTTTAGCGTAATTAGCTTTTTCTGCATCCAACTGAAGTGATTCTTCTGTACTGAAGTCGAAAGGTGCAGAAAGAATGTCGGTATAATAAGCCTTTGCTTCATCAACTCGGGTATTGATAATATCAAAAGACTTATCAAAAAACGCAAACTTTGCAGTATTGATATCCTCATCAATAAGTTTGTCGAACTTTTTCAGTTCATCCACATCCGATTGGATTAAGAATTTCTTATTATAATCCAGTCGCTGCAAATACAACTTGTATACTTTTTGGGAAAAATCGTTATCGATGGTTTGTGGGGAATAGTGAACACCGTTCAAACTCTGCATTAATATCTGATCAATGGCTTCTTCCTTGTCGGATTGAACATTTATGATTGTTGCCGATACCAGCGCTAAGGCTGCAGGAATAATGAAGAATAATTTTCTTGAAATTTTCATATGGTTATGGATAATGAATTATA
>CAMCUO010000067.1 GCA_945879015.1 Chitinophaga pinensis
GGGGGTTTGGCACCTCGATGTCGGCTCGTCACATCCTGGGGCTGGAGAAGGTCCCAAGGGTTCGGCTGTTCGCCGATTAAAGTGGCACGCGAGCTGGGTTCAGAACGTCGTGAGACAGTTCGGTCCCTATCTGTTGTGGGCGTTAGAAATTTGAGAGGACCTGACTCTAGTACGAGAGGACCGAGTCGGACGGACCGCTAGTGTACCAGTTGTGGTGTCAACTGCATCGCTGGGTAGCTATGTTCGGATGAGATAAGCGCTGAAAGCATCTAAGTGCGAAACTCGCCTCAAGATAAGATTTCTTTAAAGGGTCGTAGAAGATTACTACGTTGATAGGTTGTAAGTGTAAAGACAGTAATGTCAAAGCTGAGCAATACTAATTACCCGTTAGCTTTCTTATTAAACTTGATATTTCTAATTTGTTAATTTTATTATTGTTGTATTTTCTTTCTTTATTATGTCAATCTTATTGTATCCGCAAAAACGGATTATAATTTTAGGTGACTATAGCGGTGAGGTCCACCTCTTCCCATTCCGAACAGAGAAGTTAAGCCCACCAGCGCAGATGGTACTACATTAAAATGTGGGAGAGTATGTCGTTGCCACTTTTAAATTAGCCTCAATTCTTTAATGAATTGGGGCTTTTTTATTTTATATAGATTATTTTTGTAAACACCATTCGTCAGAAATGCGAGGAATTAGCAAAATATTTGTAATATTTATTTTTTTACATCATTTCAGCTATTCTGAAAATGTTGATACTTTAAAACTGCCTAAATTAAAACTCCAGACTGTTTTTTTTAATTCTGAACAATTCGAAAATTTCGATTCTGTAAATTTTGTCGAAAATACTTTAGAGAATTTCCAAAACTATTTAAGCCGCGGACATCTTGGTAATTCAGGAATGGTAATAAATGATATGCGGCATCATTCTTTATTGAATGAGCCGGGTTTTTATTATCACAAAAACTATTTGAAGAGCTATTTTTATTCAAAGAAGAATTTATTGTTTTATGATACCCATACTCCTTACTCGGATCTGTTTTATATTATTGGTTCAAAGAAAGAGCAAAGCTTTAAGGCTACATTTTCTTATAATGTAAAAAAAAATTGGAATATAACAGCAAATTTTTATCGGATTAGATCTGAAGGTTTTTACTTAAGACAGAGTACAAATGATAATTTTATTTCTCTGTCATCGATTTATAAATCGAAAAATAATAGATATAATTTATTATTAGGATTAATGTATAATTACGTTCAAAATTCTGAAAACGGTGGAATTTTAGATGATTCTCTTTTTGAAAATGGAATTAATTTAGATAAAAAGCTATTAGATATTAATTTAATATCAGCTAAATCAAGTTATTTAAACCGAAGTGTTTTTATTAATCAATATATTAATTGTGGTAAATATTCAAACGATAGTATAAAAAACAGGGCTATACTTCCAAGTAGTCGAATACTTTTTTCTACATCTTATGATGATAATTTTATTAAATATGAGGACGAGCTTCCTTTGTCGGAGATTTATTCAAATATTTATTATGATTCTATTCAAACAGATGATTCGAATTACAATCTCAAATTTGAAAATGAATTATCATGGAAACGTTTAGATAATAAAAAGCATCGTGGTTTTGTCGACAAGTTTGGATTAGGGATAAGAGTAAAAGATCAATTTGTGCTTATGAAACAAAGAGAAATAGATACAGTTTCTAATAATATAATTTTCGGTACAGATTTTTTTAATACCTATTCAGATAATCAATTTTGGTATAAGATAGCTGGAGAATACGTTGCAAGCGGTTATAATAATGGCGATTATTCATTGTTTGGATTAGCTAAGAAGAGCTTGAAAGATAGTACAACATTTGTTAGTTTTAGCATAAGTTCAAAATTGCAAATGCCTGATTATATTTATAGTCGATATTCTTCAAATCATTTTAAATGGAATAATAATTTCGATAAAATTTCAGAAAATTATGTTGGATTTAATTTTTCAATGAAAAAACATAGGTTTTCTGTAGGAATAAATTATAAGGAAATTACTAATCCAGTCTATTTTGATAATTATGCCATTGCTAGACAGTATATAGGTTCAGTGCCAGTAGCGTCTGCGTTCTTAAAAAAGGATTTCACATTTTTTAATTGGCATTTTAATAATTCGATCCTTTATCAAAACATCCCAGATTCAACAATAATAAGGTTGCCTGAATATGTTTTAGAACATTCTTTATATTATGAAAATGATTTATTCAAAAATGCTATGAGATTGCAGATTGGAGCTTCTGTTTATTTTGTTTCAAATTATTTTTCAGATAAATACATGCCTGCAATAGGACAGTTTTATTTACAAGATGAAAAACAATATGGAAATTATCCATTTATTGATTTTTTTATAAATGCTAGAATTAAATCAGTACGAGTATTTTTTAAAATTGACCATTTAAATAGTGGCTGGATGGGAAATAAATATCAGATGACGCCTAAGTATCCTATGAATGACAGGGCGTTTAAATTAGGTATCTCCTGGCGTTTTTTCGATTAAAACGAGTCGACTAGGTCTTTTGCTTTTTCTTTTTTGCTGCTGGGAAAAGAATGTTATTTAATATTAAACGATACCCTGGAGAATTTGGGTGTAAATTTAAATCAGTTGGTGGATCCTCTACACGATGTTCGTAGTCTTCTGGATCATGGCCGCTATAAAAAGTAAATGTTCCTTTTCCATAAGTTCCATGGATGTATCTTGCTTCGTTTGCAGCTTTGTTTTCTCCTAAAATCAATACGTTTGGTTTAATGAATGATTTATCAAAGCCAACAGTTTGTCCCCAGAATCCTTTGACAATTTGTTCATGATTTTGACAAAGCATTGTTGGAACAACATCCCATTTTGCTGAGTATTCAAATAATGTGAATAAATCATTAGTTCTACTTATACCGTATTTTTGTTTACGGGTATTATAGGTATCAATGTTTGATTTTGCATATTCACTTGGATTAGTACTAAGTGTAAAATTTGTAAATGCAAATGTTTTAGAATAGTCTAATTTTTGATTATAGTTTGGAGTAGTTCCATCACCATCGAACATGCTTTCGCAAATATCTAAACCATCAGCTGCTAAAGCAATATCATAACTATCAGGGGCGGAACACATAGAAAATAAAAATCCTCCTCCGGATGTAAAATCGCGAATTTTTTTAGCTACCGCAAGTTTCATTTCAGAGACTTTAGTAAATCCTAAAGAGGTTGCACTTGCTTCAAGAGTTCGTTGCTGTTCTTGATACCAAGCTGCATTGCGATATCCAAACCAGAATCGGCCGTATTGTCCTGTAAAATCTTCGTGATGAAGGTGAAGCCAGTCATATAATACAAGTTTTTCTTTCATGATATCCTCATCATAAATAATGTCGTAAGGAATTTCAGCATACGTAAGAACCAATGTTACCGCATCATCCCAAGGTTGTTTCATTTTAGGCGAATAGACAGCAACTTTCGGAGCTTTTTCTAATTTCACATCTTCCATGTTTACTTCTGGATTTGAAATTTCTGTGAGAATGGATGTAGATCTTGAATCTGCAATTATTTCGAATGAAACACCACGAACGGTGCATTCATTTTGAATCGATTTTGCATCTTTTATCATAAAGCTACCGCCTCGATAATTTAATAACCAATGAACTTCTACATCTTGTTTGAGAACCCAGTAAGCAACACCATAGGCTTTCAAATGATCTTTTTGTTCTAAATCCATTGGGATAAGAATAAAAGTTGCTTTTGAAAATAAACTGATAGAAAGAAAAAATAATATGATAGCAAAACGTTTCATCTTATGAAATTAGAAAGGATGGTCTTCTTCAATGTCGTTCATTTTAGAACCGCGGATAACTGAATTTGATTGTGAATCAAAATCGGTTGCGGGTGAAAGTTTGTTTGAACTAGTACCGTAATCAAGATTATTATCTAGCACATCTAAATCCACAAATTTGGTAAACTGACCAATGTATCTTGTTTTAGCTGAGTCTACTGGTCCGTTACGATGCTTCGCAATAATTAATTCAGCAACGCCAAGTGTAGATCCTCCATTTTCGTCTTCAGTAATATTATAATATTCTGGACGATGAATGAACATTACCATATCCGCATCTTGTTCGATTGCTCCCGATTCACGTAAATCGGAAAGCTGTGGACGTTTGTCTCCGCCTCTTGTTTCAACTGCACGACTTAACTGTGAAAGCGCTATAACGGGAATTTCTAATTCTTTTGCTAATCCTTTAAGAGAACGTGAGATGGTTGCAATTTCTTGTTCACGATTTCCTTTTCCTTCTCCGCCTGCTGTCATTAATTGTAAGTAATCTACAACGAGTAATTCAATTTTATGTTGTTCTTTTAATCTTCGTGCTTTAGCTCGTAATTCAAATACGGATAAGCCTGGAGTGTCATCAATAAACAATGGTGCTTCCGATAATTTTCTTGTTTTATCTGTGAGCTGTTGGAATTCGTATTCTTCTAAATTTCCTTTTTTCAGTTTTTCAGAAGCTATTTCAGATTCGCTTGCCATTAAACGTGTAACGAGCTGAAGTGAGGACATCTCAAGAGAGAATACTGCAACTGGTTTTCCAAAATCAACAGCAGCATTACGTGCCATTGTAAGTACAAGGGCCGTTTTACCCATTGCTGGACGTGCTGCAATAATAACTAAATCCGATTTTTGCCATCCAGAAGTTAATCTATCGAGAGCGGTTAGACCAGAAGGTACACCAGAAAAATTTCCTTTATTGTTTCTTGTAATTTCAATTTGATCAGTTGCTTTACGAATGAGCGTACTCATTTTATCGTAATTCTTTTTAATATTTCCTTCAACGATGGAGAAAAGATTTTTTTCTGCATTATCTAATAAATCAAAAACATCAGAGCCATCTTCATAAGCATCGTTAATTGTTTTTGTAGATATGCGAATTAATTCTCGCTGAATAAATTTTTGAGCAACAATACGAGCATGGAATTCGGCATTTGCTGCAGAAGCTACACGATTTGTAAGTTGAGTTATATAGTACGCACCACCAACAAGATCTAGTTCACCTGTTTTTTTTAATTCCTGAGTAACTGTAAGAATGTCGACTGGTTCAGAACGTGTAAAAAGTTGTTCGATTGCATGAAATATGCGTGAATTAGAGTCTTTATAAAAACTTTGAGGTTTTAAAATATCAATGACATTGGTTAAAGCATCGTTTTCGAGCATTAATGCACCTAAAACAGCCTCTTCTAATTCAACAGCTTGTGGAGGCATTTTACCAATGTCCATTAATTGTTGATTTGTGTTGGTTTTGCTCACTCTTCTGCGGGAGTTTATATCAGTTTTTGTAGTAAAATCAGTCATAGCACAAATTTACCAAATTTTGAAAGAATTAGATAGGAAATATATTTTTAAACAAGCCATAAACATCTTATTAACACATAAATATTGCTCTTAGTAGCTAATTTTGTTGTAATTGCTTAGCTTTATCCTATGTTTAATGTGAACAAAATATATTTTTCTATCGTTTTTTTGAGCCTGATTAGCCTGTTTTCCTGCAAAAAGGATGTAGATGAAAAAGGGCCTGAAATCAAGTTTAATACCCCTACTGAAAATCAAACTTTTAATGTGTATGATTACGTAACAGTGAATGCAACAGTTACAGATGATGTTAAAATTAGCTCGGTTGCTGTTAGTTTATTGGATGTAAACCAAAATTATGCTCATACAACTCTTCCATTTACTGTTTCTTCTCCTTCAATGACATTGAATATGGCCTATTTTCTTGATAATATCCATCTTGAAACTGGCTTTTATTATATCAAAATTTCGGCATCTGATGGGACAAATGATTCTCATAAATTTCAAAAAATATATTTAGTAGCTGTTCCAAAAACATTAACTGCGATATATGTTGTTTCAAATACTGGAAGTTCGCAAACAAATTTGTCGACCATTGATGCTGCTTTTACTTCCATCGTTCCATACAATACATTTTCTGGAGATCATTTAGCTTCATCAGTTAGTAGTTATCATCAGCAAGCATATATGTGTGGAAATTTTAGTGGAAATTTCACTGGACATGTATTGGCTTTTAATAGTCCTAAATTTATTATCTCTCCAGTTCCATCTTCTAATCCTTATTTTACTGGATATTACAATAATGATAGAGATACATATGTTGCCAGGTATGATGGAAATATAAAAGGATATAATTACTCTGGAGGGCTCATGTATAATGCTAGTGCTTTATCAGGATACTATGCACAACACATGTGTTTTAACGATGGTTATTTGGTAGCTGAAGAAAAGGAAATTTTTACTGCTACTAAAAAATTGGTTACTTATTTTCCAACTGGAAGTGTAGAAAAAAATTGTGCATTGACTCAGGATGTTGTGGCATTTTGTGAAATGGATAATTCTAATGTTTTTGTTTTTGGAAATGTTGCAGGACAAGCGACCATTGAATTGTTTGATAGAGTAAATAATAATTTATGGAGTCCTTATTTTTTTGCTTTAGCAAGTGGGAATCTGTTATCAGCCTTAAAACTTGATTCGGATACTTATTTATTAGGACATTCGAATGGAACGATTTACAAATATCAGTATTCTTCTAATAGTGTCACCACTTATTTAACTAGCTATACCGCAGTAAAATTAAAGTATGACGATGTGCAGAATAAGCTTTATGTGGTAGAAACGAATAGGATAACTACTTTTGATTTATCAACTTTAGCTATAGTAAATACAATTAATTCAACAGAAACTATTTTAAATGTACACCTATTATATAATCGATAACTTTTCTAAATCTTCTTTATAATCGTATTGCATGTCTTCATGCAGTTTAGAATATACGTTTTTTATTTTATCAATTTCTCTATAATAAAGATTGCTGATAATTTTGCTTGAATCTAAAGCTATTCTAGCTGCTCTAACCTTTTTACAGAAATAAATTCGCAAATCTAATTCTGTTTCTTTTTTACTAGAGTTCTTTATAAATTTATTGAGATTGCGAACGACCTTTTGTAATCCCTTTTTAGTAGTATAGGCACTTTTTCTATTTATTTCATCAAACAATTCCTCAAGTGATTTTTTTATTTTTTCGAGATACTCTTTTTCATCATTTACTTCAAATAATAAATAGGACAGTAGCTCTTTGTTTTCTTTTTTTTGTTTTGCTAAGCGCATACAAATATTGAGCACTTCTTTTTTATCAAGAGTGCTTAATTCTTTTTGAATTTCGTGAATGGTGTGTGATTTCAACTGTTTTATTCCACTTTATATTTAATGTCGTACTTCATGACTCCTGTTTATTTTATATAAAAATACGAATATTTAGTTGGCTCTGATATAGTCGCCCATTTTTTGAGTTTTTTACTAAAACTAAGGTGTTTGGAGCCTGTAACTTTTACATTTGTGAGTTCGTCTCAGTCAAAAAGGTCTAATTTTGTCAGCTAAACTATAAAAAAATGAAAACTTTTTCTATTGTATCTGAATTTCTGATTATTTCAAGTGCATTGGTTTTTATAGGATGTGATGACATGACTGTTTGCATCAAAGGAGTTAATTATAGATGCAAATGGTTTGGGTGATGTGAAGTATAAAGGAAATCCTGCAAAGAAGGATATTAAAAATGAAGGTGTTGGAGTGTTGGCTAGTGCGGAGTAGACTGCATCAACTACTTGTATTTTCCTTTATGTGAATGAAGAGCTTCTTCGATAGAATGGGAAGCAGACAAATCTTGTTCTTTTTTTGCTAAGTCGGCAAGATGCGCATAATATTTATGAAGTATTTCAAGTTCCTTTTCAGTTAAATTCTCAATATCTACTAAACGGTTGCTTGGGCCTTTTAATGAGGCAATCAATTCGTTCAGTTTTAGATGAAGCGCTTTTGAATCTTTATTTTGTGTTCGTTGAATCAAAAATACCATAAGAAAGGTGATGATTGTTGTGCCTGTATTTATAACTAATTGCCATGTATCGGAAAAATCAAAAATGGGACCGGTTACTATCCAGATTATAATAACTAATAAGGCTATAATGAAAGCATAGGTTGTACCTGAAAACTTTGTGGCTTTTTGTGCAATTTTTTCAAAAAAATCTAGTTTTGACTTTGCTTTTTTCATGATAGTAATTTAATTACTATCAAAGATGACCATCTCTTTTAAATTAAGTCTTACACAACTATGGAGAAAAATTACATCATTAACATATTTTTGCTATCTGTTTTACTTCGAAATAGCAAAACTTATAGAAAGCGATAATAAATCTGTTTTGGATTTTTGCTTTCCTACAATTGCCCCTTGCTCATTATAAATATTTTTGTCTTTTAGATTGTCAAAAAAATCTTTTGTGTAACAAAAATTTACCGAAAATCCTTCTCTAACTGGAATGCCAATCCCTACAAATCCAGCTAAATTGTATTTTTTAAAATCTGCATACGTCAGCCTATCGTACTGATTCTTCGTGTTAAAAAGATATTGCCCTTCTAATCCAATCATGAAATGTAGGTTTCTACTTCTTTTAGTTCTTTTAATATTTCCAATACACATATTATAAGAAAGACCTAAAGGCATTTTGATATAATCCGATTTGTTTTCTGATTTTCCTGAGAGTAAATTAGGCATTAATGTTTCTGTTCCGAAAGGAGATAAATTGTAATATTCGTTCTCACGGGTATATTTTATTCCCCAATAAATTGCGTGAACGAATGGAATTAAAACTTCTACATCATATCCTAATTGGTTAATTCCTTTAAAAGAATAATTGCTGCTTAGGTAGATTCCTATAGTCCTGTTTTTTTTTGCTGGAATTATAGTATCCTTTTTAGGAACAGGTTGTTTAGCAATTTTTATTGTACCTGTTTGAGAAAGCAAACAATTGGCAATCAATAGAAGGACTAAAATAGCGGAGTAGGCTTTTTTATTCATCGTTTACATTTTTAGATTAATGTATTCATGAATGCTTACGCATTTCATCTTTTTGTTTTATTCTATAACGAGGATGATTTTAAAAGATACAGGAGGGTTAGCACAAAATGTACCAAGGATTATTTTTTTCTGATTAAGAACTTATTTACAATATTTCCTAAAAGCTTCTTTTGAGCCTTCTAATTCCAAATTTACAGCTTTTTTAAAGTCATCACAATTAGTTTTGTCACCTGTGCTGGATTTTATCATTGCTCGCTGAAAATAAGCCTCAGCATAATCTACTCTCATTTTTATTGTAATAGTGTAGTCGAGTAAAGCATTTGGTAAATCTCCCTTTTTGTAATTGGCATTCCCGCGGTTAAAGAATACGTAGTCTGCAGGAAATAACTTGAGTGCTGCGTTATACTTTTCTATTGCTTTATCGTATTGACCTTTGGATAGCAATGCGTTCCCTTCGAAATAGCTGTTGTAGAAATCGGTGTCTTGCGAACTGCAGTTTTCCGAAAAGGTTAGGATAGCAAATAGGAGAAGTATCTTTTTCATATTATCAAAAATACTCAATAAATTAATTAAAAACAAAATTCCTTCTTTTTCTGTTTTTTATTATGTGTCCGAATTAATTCTTGAACAGTAGAATCATTAAAAGGATAAGCTGTATCATCCTTATAAATAAGCCTTTCTTTTGTTTTAAAATCCACCCATAATCCTTGTTGGTGTTCATTTAGGTCTAAATAGTTAATCGTATCTGTTGGATACTTAATAACTAACTGCTGTTTTTCTTCAATGGCTCTTTTGCTAATAGTTTCATTGGTTTTGTTTCCACAGGATGATACTAAAAAATAAAAATGAATAATTTTATTATGTTCATGATAAAAATTATTTTGTTAATATATAATTTACTTTCGTTTCTATTTCTTCAATTAATTCGGGATCCATAAATTGGTATTCATCTGGAACGTCAAGTATGATTATTTTTTTGTCATCTGTTTCTGTTGGGAAATCTTGAATCATTTTTTGTTTATGTTTCTTTTCCATCACAAAAATTAAATCGGACCAAAGGATTATTTTTGCAGATAGTTTAATTTTTGCAGATGATGAAGTGCCTGCTGATTTTACATTTAAATCTGAACGATTCTTATAAATTGCTTCAGCGGTTGGACTCCGCCATTGATTTCTGCTACAAACAAATAGGATGTTCATATTGTAGGATATAAATTATTCGTAATTCAATCTGTCCTTTAATATATTGGCATAGTCTCTGCCAATTTTATTGCCATAATCTTCATAAGATTTTTTTGCCCAAAACAATGCTTCCTTAGAATTTCCTAATACTTCATAACCTACAGCAATATTCAAACATGCTCTACCAGCATTTTTACCAGAAGTATTTTTTGCAATACTTTTCCATACTTCTATTGCTCCATCCCAATTTGCTACTTCTGATTTTCTGAAACCTGTTTTAAATTGCTGTTTGTATTTTCCTTTTCCTCTTTTATACATATCACGTTTTACAAAGTAATAGCCAGGTAAAAATCGTTCTACATATTGTTCACCAGAGTAATAGGCTGTTTGTGGAAGTGCTTCAGGTGGAGGGAGGTTTAAAATTCCTGATGAATTAAAGGTCATATAGTTGTTTGCTTGATACTGGTCTATTACTTTTTGATTAATAGGGTCATATAATCGCCAGTAGCTAATTACATTAAGTCTAATTTGATTTGGTGATTTAGGAAGATCAAGTGTTCCTGAAATTATATTGCCAATTTGATTATTCACTACACTTAAAAGTATATCTGAATTTGAATCAAACATTTCTAAAACAAGAAGAGCGTCTGCTTTTGTAGAATCGCATATTCCTTTTACTCTTTTCCAATCCAGAGGGTCTGGTGTTGTTCTTGTTCCTGATCCAATTAGTCGGCTTGTTGCTGGAAAAACAATTGACATGTCTCGGTAACCATTAAATCGATCATACACCGCTCTAATACATTCGTCAGAAGCTACCTTATCTGATCCTGCTATTTCACCTGATAAAATTGCTTCTGTTATTGCATTGCCTTTGTTTTTATCATCTTTTGGATAAAGCGAACGATTTACAACGGCTATTGTTTTTATATTTTCGGGTAAAGTAGCATTGGGGGCTGTAGGATATTTAAGCTTAACAAAGCCGTATTTTGAACAACTTGTTGCGAATATACCGATGAAAAATAATAATAAAAATCGAAGTTTCATTTTTTCTTTTTTAATGTTGAATCAAATTCTATTCCAAGGTACTAAATTTTTCAAAATATTCTAAACAACCGAAACCCCATTCACATCAGTTGTCAAAACCTCCGTCATATAATCAAAGAAAGGACGCATAGCTTTAAATGTAGCACTCATTTGTTTTGGAAAATTTTCGGATAACACTTCTTTATCTGTAAATTTTTTTATTACATAAAACTGCTTGAAGCGCAATAAATCTATTGCCGAGCTGTTTGCATCGTATCCTTTCGGAGTAGTTTTTATTTTTTCTCCTTCAAGTTTTCCAAAGACATCTGCAAATTTTTTATTCTTAAGTATTTTACGGAGCGTTGCTGCATCGCTTATAAATTCATCGCGAATTCTTTTTAAGTCTTTTGGTTCTGGACCCCAAAAACCTCCTGCTACAAATGTGTTTCCGGCTTCTATGTGAAAGTAGTAGCCGCCTCTGCGACTTTTTGTAGCTCTTTGAAAACCTCCGCTCCAATTGCTTTTGTAGGGTGTTTTATCTTTTGAGAAACGGGTGTCTTTATAAATGCGGTGCAAACTTTTCTTTCCACTTTGATTTTCTATCACATCGTGTTTATTCATTTCAAACAATAATGCATCTGCAAATGCAATAATATTTTCGTGCTCTTTTAAGTAACGGTCTTTGTTTGCATTGAACCAATCACGGTTATTGTTTTTCTTTAGTTGTTTTAAAAACTCAAGATTTGAAGGTTGGATTTTTGTTTTTGACATAATAGTGTTTTTATGATTTTCTCTTCAATCGTTCTATAGATTTATCAATATATTTTCGGTTGGCAAAAGTGATTGCTGAATTCGTTTTGCATATTCTATGCCTTTCGATAATAATTTAAGGCTTTTTGTAAGTCACCTTGTTCCGAATAAATTACACCACTGCCAATAAATGAATTCGCAATTACTTTTTTGTCAATTATTTGTTCTCTTATTTTTAGAGCTTTTTGATAAAATTCCATGCCATTTGAAGCATCTCCCTTTGTATTATGGCAAAAACCAATGTTATGAAGTGCATCTGCTTTGCTTTTTAGGAATGAGCGTTTTTCTTTCTCATTTGTAATCGAATTTTTTTTATCGACAATTTGAATTGCTTGTTCGCAAAGTGGAATGACTGTATCTTGATTCGAATAAAAAAGCTCTTCCGTTAATGCAACAAGCGTGCTTGCAGGAGTTGTATCGTGTGTTGCATTTTTTAGTGCTAAACTTAAAGAATCAATTTTGCCGTTTTGTGCAAATAATGATGTTTGACAAAATAGATAGATTAAACCAATGAGATAATATTTTGATTCGTTCTTCATATTCATAATTTGTTCTAGGAGTTGAGTAGCTTATGGCAACCAATATACAAAACATTCATAGATTTATGAATGAACTTTAATCGTGTTAATTAGCTCGAAATCAAATAAATATAAAAATTCGTATTCTTTTGTGGAATCCTAGTTATAAATACATCTTAATTCCGAAAAACAGAAATAACCCTTAATTCTAGAACCATGAAAACATTCGCTATCTCAATCCCAAAACCTTGTCACGAAGACTGGAACAAAATGACACCCGATGCTAAAGGAGCCTTTTGTGGTTCTTGCCAAAAATCGGTGTACGACTTTTCTAAAAAAACTGATGAGGAAATTATTGAAGTTTTTGAAAAAGAAGAAAAAGGAAAAGTATGCGGACGATTTACACCTGCTCAATTATCCCAACCCATTTTTTCTAATGGAAATCCAAGCATCACTAGTCGGTTAGCAATTTTCGCTTATGCATTGTTAATGGTATTTGGTGCTGCATTGTTTAATGGTGCTGATGCATACGGACAAGAAATGATGAAAGGTGAAATGAAAGTTAAAATGATGGGAAAGCCATCTATCAGACAAATTGAAACTCCAGTAGTTTTAACAAAGGATGTAACAAAGGATACTTTAGTGGAAGTGAAGCAACCTGAAATTATTAAATGTGGATTAAATGTTAGAGGCCAGAGAGATAAAGATGTTGAATTAATGACAGTTGGTCAAATGATTATGATTGAAACACCACCTGTTATTGTCGATGAGCAAGTGGATATAAAAATGGGAGAAGTAGAATATGAAGAACTAGTAATGATTACGGGTGATACAATGTATCAAGAACTTCCAATTACATTTGGAGTTGACACAATTGCAACTGAAGAAATAATTGAAGTAATTAGTATAATAGAACCAATTCCTTATTCTGAAATGGAATCTATAAATATGATTGCAGGTGGAGTTAGTTATATAGAAATTATAGAAGGCGAAGTTATTGAACCAATTATTACTACAATAGATTCAGTTGTAGAAGCTGAAACAATAATTACGGAAACAGTTATTGTAACAGAAGAAGAAAGCACTGAAGATAAAACTCCAATTGTTTCTGAAACAATTATTACCCCGCCAATGCAACTTGAAGTAAGAGTTTCTCCAAACCCAAGCAGCGGACAAATTACATTAAGTTATAATTTAGAAAACAAAATGGCTGTAAGAATTGAGTTGTTTGATATTACTGGTAAAATGGTAAAAACATTATCAAACCAAGGAAGACAATATGCAGGAAAATACAATGTGTCGTATAATATTTCTGATTTACCAAATGGAATTTATATGGCAACATTAAGTACTGATGATAATAAAGTAACAACAAAAGTTATCTTAACAAAGTAGAAATTTATATAATGACTCTAAAGCGCAGGCGCTAGGCTCTGCCTAGTGTCTTTTTATGTTAGTAAGCTCTGCTTACTATAGTATCAACCTTGTTTAAACTCGTTCATCCAATTTTATTGGACCATTTTCATTTGCACTACTCATTCTCCATTCTTCTGGCTGATTTACAAATCCTGCTTCAACTGGATTAAAATGAATATAATCCACTTTTTGCTGAATCATTTTATTACTGTACAAGAAAAAAGGATGATTATCGTGCTTCCAAAATTGCATGTCTTGCTTTTGAGGGCAAGTCTTTCCATAATATTCAAACTGATGTAACATCCATTGTTTTTTACTTTCCTGAGGATTTTCGGCAATTGCTTTTAATAGTTGTTTTGCAGTAAAGGATTTCAGATCTCTTAATGTTCCTGAAAGTTCATTTTTTTCTGAGTAAGTAATAAAATGTATGTGACTAGGCATGATGCAATAACAATATAATTTCAGATCTTTATTTTTCTGACAATATTCTAAGCTTTCAATTAAAATTTCTTGGTATTCTCTTCTTGTAAAAACATCCATCCAACCAACAACACTAAAGCTTACAAAATATAATCCATCACAATCTGTTTTGTATTTTTCTGACATGCAAGCAAAACTAATGTATTGACATTTATTAGTCAGCTAACTTTTTTAGTATTTCAAAATCTTATAGATAACTCAAAATAGTATGTTTATGGAATATAAAGAATGACTAGGATGCGCAGGCGCTAGGCTCCGCCTAGTGACTTTTTTATGCTAGTAAGCTCTGCTTACTTATAATGATTGTTGCTTCCGAATAACAATATTTAGGCTAGAGCCTAACCATATAGTATGTCACTAGGCAGAGCCTAGCGCCTACGAGTCGTTTGGTTGTTTTTTGTCAACCGTTTTTTTCTTTTAATTTTATTAATACGCTCCTGATTTATTTCGCTTATTATTTTATGGTGTTATTCTTTTAATTGAATGTCCGTAATTATACCTAAATAAAAATAAAGCATTAAATTTGAGGCATGACAATATTAGAATTTAGTAAAAAATTTCCGACCGAATCAAGCTGTAGGCTTCATTTTAAATCGGTACGTGATAAGACAGGTGTTGTGTGCAAA
>CAMCUO010000068.1 GCA_945879015.1 Chitinophaga pinensis
AAAAAAATAATAATCAATAAAATAAAAACTCCTCCTACTGCAGCAAGAGAAACAGAGTTTTCAAAAGCAGCTTTCGCGCTATCAATCTTATATTGTGACTGCGACATTCCCGATTGGGGAATTATAAAAACCAATAAAAATAATATGTAGTTTCTTGTTTTCAATGTGTTGCAATATTACAATATTATATGGTTACAAAACCGCTGTTTCTAAAAGTTTGATAGAGCCTGTAGAAGCATCTATTTCTGCATTTATGCCGATTGGAATAGTGTATTTATTTACAATGTGCCCAATCATCGCTCCGTAAAATGCTGGAATTCCTAAAGGTTTTATATGTTGTTCAAGAACCTGCTGAAGAGTAAATGCCTTTTCTGGCTCTTCTGCTTCACACTTTACACATTTTCCAAAAACAAATCCGCTGATATTTTTTAACACTCCTGCTAATTTTAATTGAGTCAACATTCTGTCAATTCGATAAGGCTCTTCTCCTGTTTCTTCCAAAAAAAGTATTTTATTTTTCCAATCGGGTAAATATTCTGAGCCAATCATGCTCGCCAATACCGTTAAGTTTCCTCCAACTAAAATGCCTGTAGCTTTTCCTTCGTTAATAGTGTAATACTTGTCTGTCTCTTCTTCAGGATAAGTATAAGAAACAATTTTTTTATCTACTAAAACTTCTTTAACATATTTAATGGTGAAATCGTTCCAACCACTATTGCCGACCGGACCATGATATGTTGCCATTCCTGTTTTTGCATTTATTGCAATTAGCAAAGAGGTGATATCACTAAATCCCATAATTACTTTGGGATTATTTTTTATTACTTCGAAATTTAATTTATCTAAAATTTTGGCACAGCCCCAACCGCCTTTCATACAAAAAATTGCATTTACACTTTTATCCAAAAAAAATTTATTTATCTCACTTGCACGGAATTCATCTGTCCCAGCAAAATAACCATACTTTTCTTTTAATGTTTGTCCACGCTTCACCTGAAAGCCAGAATTTTCCATAATAGAAACAAACTTTTCAATTTGCGCATCATCCCACACCGCTCCTGCTGGTGCACTAATTGCAATGGTATCTCCTGTTTTAAGTGCAGGAGGTTTTATTAAAGGCAATCTTAATTTATCTTCTTCCAATACATTTTTTTTCATTCCTAAAAGTGGAATAGAAAGTGATGCCAATGCTGTTGTTGTAATAAATTGTCGTCTATTATTTTCCATTTGTTATTAAGTAAAATCCGTGTGAATAAAATTCTTGCTTGGCAAAGGTGAGATTCCGCTTCTCGACTCCGCTCGAAGTAACAGCAGGTGATAATTATTAAAACTAAAAACATAAAAAAGAAATCCGTTTTAATCCGTTTTATCAGCGTCATCTGCGTTCAATCAAATCCTTATCCCAATAACCAAAATATCACCAATCTGTTACAGGTCACCAATCCAATCTTTTATAGTTTTTTCCAAAATCTCTTTTTGTTCTTCCATTGGTTTTTTGTGGTTCTTTATCAAGAGCGCTTCAAATTGCTTGTATTTGAATTTTTTTCCTTTCGGTCCACCAAATTGATCTGCATCAGTGCTCATCCACATGCAACCAAAATTATCACGTGTAATATTTCTAATTTTAGGAAATCCTTCGAGACAAGAAATGCTGGAAAAGGTTTTCCCGTCATACTTTACAATTTTGTTTGTGCAACCAAACCATAGGTGTCCAAGGTTATCTTCAAAAATAGCGCTGACCGGTTCTGTAAAAATGCCTTGTTGGCTTCCCTAAAAATGAACTGTTTTCCCGTCAAACTTATCGAGTCCTTTATCGTGTCCAATCCAAACATTTCCTCTCTTGGCAACTAACAAAGATGAGCTATGCGCACCATGCAACCCATCTTCTATGGTCCTGAAAAACTTCCAGGATTTGAGATTGAGGAAGACCGCCTTCGATGGAATAATTCTTCAAATCGAGCAATTGTGCATTAGAACAGAGGCTAGCCCAAAGCAGAAGGCAAGATAAAAGAATATGTTGGGGTTTTCCAATTCACAAACAAAGTCTTAAAACAGCACTAAATAAACGAAAATTCAACACAAAACCAATAAAAATCGGTGATAATTCACTAGTTTTGTAGCCCTAAAATAAAAATGAATGATTTCAGTTTCAAATCTATCCTTACGTTACGGCAAACGTGTATTGTTTGACGAAGCAAGTATCAAATTCACTCCCGGCAACTGTTACGGTGTCATTGGCGCCAATGGTGCAGGAAAATCCACTTTTATGAAGATTCTTTCTGGTGAGATTGAAGCTACAACTGGGCAAGTTTCAATAACACCTGGTGAACGCTTAAGTGTGTTAAGCCAAAATCACTTTGCTTTTGATGCTTTTCCTGTTTTACAAACAGTTATGATGGGAAATAAAAAGCTGTGGGATGTGATGCAGCAAAAAGATGCCATTTATGCTAAAGCCGATTTTTCGGATGCGGATGGAATTAAAGCTGCAGAACTTGAAAATTTATTTGCTGAGATGAATGGTTGGAATTATGAAAGCGATGCAGGAAACTTATTGAATGAACTTGGAGTGAAAGAGGAGCATCATATTAAATTAATGGGCGATTTAAATGGCAAAGAAAAAGTTAGAGTATTACTTGCTCAGGCCATTTTAGGAAACCCCGATATACTTTTATTGGATGAGCCAACCAACGATTTGGATGTGGAAACAATTGCTTGGTTAGAAAATTATTTAGCCAATTTCGAAAATATTGTAATAGTAGTTTCTCACGATCGCCACTTTTTAGATGCTGTTTGTACTCACATTGCTGATATCGATTTTAATAAAATATCCTTGTATACTGGGAACTATATGTTTTGGTACGAATCCAGCCAATTAGCTTTACGTCAGCGTTCCGATCAAAATAAAAAGGTAGAAGACAAACGTAAAGAGTTGCAAGATTTCGTAGAACGATTTAGCGCCAATGCTTCTAAATCTCGACAAGCAACCAGCCGTAAAAAATTATTAGAGAAATTGGTGATTGATGAAATTAAACCATCTACAAGAAAATATCCTGGAATTATTTTTAAAGCTGAACGCGATTGTGGTGATCAAATTTTAAATGTAGAAAACCTTTCTAAAATTTCTCCTGATGGAACACCCTATTTTAAAAATATAACTTTCACAATAACTAAAGGCGATAAAATTGCTATCCTTTCGAAAGAACACATTGCAATTACTTCTTTCTTTGAAATACTTGCGGATGAAGATACAGCAACAACGGGAAATTGCGTTTGGGGAAGCACAATTACTAAATCGTATTTGCCAAACGAAAATGCAAAATATTTTACTGATGACCACAATTTAGTAGATTGGTTACGTCAGTTCTCAAAAGATAAAGATGAAACATACGTGCGTGGGTTTTTAGGAAAGATGTTATTTACAGGGGAAGAGTCACTAAAAAAATCGAATGTTCTTTCCGGAGGAGAAAAAGTTCGTTGTATGGTTTCGAGAATGATGCTGACAAACGCAAATTGTTTGATATTAGATGAGCCAACCAATCACTTGGATTTGGAATCGATTACAGCATTCAACAATGCATTGAAAGATTGGAAACATGTTGCTTTATTTACATCGCATGACCATGAGTTTATGCAAACAGTTGCAAATCGTATAATCGAAATTACTCCAAACGGAATAATTGATAAGAGAATGACTTATGATGAATACATTGTTGATGAAGGAGTGAAAGCAATGAAAGAAAAGATGTATCCTAAGTTGGCGAAAGTGAAATAAAAATGAAATTAGAACAATAAAAAATCCCGCTCCGTAAATTACGGAGCGGGATTTTTTTATTCCCTTCTCCAAATGGAGAAGGTGTCCCGATATAAGCGGGACGGGTGAGGCCTATGCTTTATTAAACTTCTTCACAGCCACTCCACTAGCAGTTGTAATTTCCATATAGTACATTCCTTTTTCTAATTCAGAAATGTTTAAGTCCAAGCGCTCAACTCCATTTACAACTTGATTTATTAGTCGTTTTCCTAAAACATCAAACACTTTTATTTCTTTTACTTTTTCACTATTTGATGTTTCAATAGTAATGCTATTGACAGCAGGATTAGGAAAAACAGAAATGCTGCTTGATAAATTTTCTTCAGTAATGCCAGACAAACAAGCTTTTTGTATTAATGAATTTCCTGCAAAAAACGCAGTGAAATCTGCAGCACTTCCTATTGGCCACATATCTTGTTCAATAATTGTATGACTCGGTGCAATTAAAATGTAGGTTGGGAATGCAGAAATTCCATAAGCAGCTACTACAGCATTTCCACCACCATCGTTTCCACTAACGGTTGGGTATCCCGGAGGGCCTCCTAAATAAGTAGTTTCATAAGCAACGCATTGTGCATTGGTGTTTCCTTGATCAATCGACATAAAATATACGTCTTGTGTATTACAGCCGTAATTTGTAAATGTTTCTTTAAAGTACGGACAAGTTGCTTGGCAAGGTCCACAAGTTGTAAAGAAAAAATCCAAACAAACATATTTACCTGCAGCTAAAAGGGCAAATAAATTGTGTGAATTTCCATCCAAATCTGTAACTGTAAAATCAACTGCTGTGGTAAGAGTTGTTTGCGCTTTGCTAACTGAGAAACTCAATAGAAAAGCAATCATTAGAATGTAAAATTTTTTCATCGGCTTAGGTTTTAGAAATTAATATATATCGAAGTAACGAAATGTTTCGTCCATTGCCAAGAATAAAGGCGAGAATAATTAGTAATTGATGCAAGGAAAATATGAGAACTATTTCCTTGATGGTCGCCTGTCTTTATTAAAATGAGGCTTCTTTTTACCGGAAAATGGCTTCTTTATTTTTACATCAGGAGCATATATTGGTCCTACTGCAAACCCCTCTGGAAGCGCGATTTTGTTAACGGATGAAGCAATCAATGCCTCAATTTGTTGAAATTTTTGTTGGTCGTATTCATTGATAAAAGTTAAAGCAACACCTGTAGACGCTGCCCTTGCTGTTCTTCCGATTCGGTGGATATAATCTGCTGGTTCTCCCGGAACATCGTAATTGATTACCAGACCAATGTCTTCAATGTCAATTCCACGGGAAAGAATATCGGTTGCAACCAAAATTTGCAATTTTTTGCTTCTGAAATTTCTCAATACTTCTTCTCGTTCTGGTTGTTCCAAATCCGAATGAATCGCCTTTGCTTTTAAGACAGCTTTTATTAAATCGCGCTCCAGCTCTTTTACTTTAATTTTAGTAGAAACAAAAATGATAACGCTACTATATTCTTTCGCAATAAGAATGGCTTTTATTAGATTGTTTTTTTGAGTATCATAAACAAGATAAGCTCCTTGTTCAACGCCTTCTGCCGGCTTAGCAAGAGAAATACTGACTTGTTCCGGATTTTTTAAAAGCTTAGTTGCTAGTGATCTAATTTTGGGAGCCATAGTTGCCGAAAACATTAGCGTTTGTCTTTCTTTCGGCAAGTATGTTGTAATCTTTAATATATCATCTATAAATCCCATATCCAACATTCTATCGGCTTCATCCAAAATCAAATGCTTTAAACTATCCAACTTAACATAGCCCATATTTAAATGTGCCATTAATCTACCCGGAGTAGCAATAATCACATTGGCTCCTTCTGTTAATGCTCGTCTTTCTTTTTCAAAAACACTGCCATCGCTTCCACCATAAATTGCCAGCGAACTAACGGATGTAAAATAAGAGAATCCTTGCAATGCCTGGTCAATCTGCAATGCTAATTCACGTGTAGGAACAATAATTAATGTATCGGTTTTATCGGAAGGATTTTTTGAAATTTTATTTAAAATCGGAAGCACGAATGCTGCAGTTTTCCCTGTACCTGTTTGTGCGCAACCAATCAAGTCTTTACCACTTAATATGATTGGAATAGCTTGTTCTTGAATTGGTGTTGGAGTTTCAAACCCCATTGAATCTAGCCCCTCTTGTAAGTTTGCTTCAAAATTAAAATCGTTGAACTTCAAAATTTTTTGTTTTTATTTTCACGAAGATACATTAAATTTTTGATTTTTGCTCTACAATGCTTTGTTTTAAACCAAAAGGTGACTCTCAAATTTTGCAGATTTTCGCAGATAAATTTTCTACTTTGAGATTAAAAATCATGCAGATTCCTTTAATTTAACAAACCCAGCCGCTCAAAAAATATTTTACTCTGCGAAAATTGCGCGTAAAAAACTATATTCGTAATCAACAAAGTCGCTCATGTTCAAACTAATTTATAAATTCTACGGATGGAAGGTCTCGCATTTTCTTTCTGATGATATCAAAAAATGTGTTATTGTGGTTGCCCCTCACACAAGCAATTGGGATTTTGTTTTTGGTATGGGGGCAGTTAGTGTTATGAAATTAAACCAACGCTTTATAATCAAAAAAGAATGGATTCGCTTTCCATTAAAAAAATTAATGCTCTCTTTGGGCGCATTGCCAATCGATAGAAATAAAAAAACTTCACTCGATGAAAAGAAAAGCTCAGTGGATACCATTGCCGATTTATTTGAAAAACGTGATGAGTTGCGCTTGGTAATTACTCCAGAAGGGACCCGTTCCAAAGTTGAAAAATGGAAAACAGGATTTTATTACGTGGCACTTAAGGCTAACGTACCAATTGCACTGGCTTTTATTAATTACGAAACAAAAACATGCGGAGTTGATAAGATTATTTATCCCAGCGGTGATTTTAAAGCCGACATGAAACAAATAATGGATTATTATAAAAACATAAAAGGGAAAAATTCGGAAAACTTTTCTTTGGACTTTGAACTAAGTAATTAGTATCTTTATAATTATAAATTCATAAACATATGAAAAAACATTTCTTCATCTTATTTGTAGTAACATTTGTTGCAGGAATTTCTATCGCACAAAATCGCAGTATAGAATTTGAACATGGCACATTTGCTGAAGCACTTGCAAAAGCTAAAAAGGAAAACAAAATGATTTTTATAGATTGCTATACCACATGGTGCGGGCCATGTAAATGGATGGCAAAAAATATTTTTACTAACGATACCGCTGCCGATTTTTATAACAAAAATTTTGTGAATGCAAAAATTGATATGGAAAATGGCGAAGGAATTGAACTTGCAAAAAAATATGGTATTCGTGCATATCCGACATTATTATATTTAAGTAGCGATGGCACTCAATTGCATCGAATATGTGGTGCCGGATCCGTGAAATCATTTGTTGCTGATGGGGAAGATGCTATGTCGCCAAACAAACAATTAGCAACTGTTGTAGCTAGTTTTGGAGACGGAAAGGTTGATTCAAAAACAGCGTCCGCTTATTTTTCTAAACTAGATAGGGCATGTCAAACTTTTGATTTAGAAATGAATACTTATTTCTCGTCTGTTAAGGAAAGTGACATGCTTTCACGGGAGAATTGGGAGATCATTTATAAACACGTAAACGATTACGATTCTAAAGTTTTTCAATCTCTGGAGTCTAATAAAGAATCCTACGCGAAACGATATACTTCAGATTCGGTGGAAAGCAAAGTAAATCAAGTTTATGCAAACGGATTATGGACCACCTCGCAAAAGAAAAACATGACTGAATATGAATTAATAAAATCAAAACTAAAAAAATCAAAAACGGTAGCCGCTGAAAAAATTATACTTCAATCTGATATTTCAATATACCAACAATCACAAGACTGGACAAAATACGCCTCTGCAGTTTCTGAGTATCTCTCTAAATCTCAGCCACCAAATCCAAGTGAATTAAATAATTACGCTTGGGCATTTTACGAAAACATTGATGATAAAAAAATGTTGGAAAAAGCAGTTGAATGGTCAAAAAAATCAATTGAACTAAATCCCGATTGGGCCTCTTATGATACGAATGCGGCATTATTATTTAAGCTAGGCAAAAAATCAGAGGCGCAAACAATGGCAAAAAAAGCGATTGAAAAAGCCAAAGAAACTGGCGCTGATGCTAAAGAAACGGAGGCTCTTTTGGAGAAAATAGACGCATTAAAATAGGGTAATCAAAGTCACTATATATATTTCCTTCCTGCTCTTCAGCAAACATCGCACGCATTTCTTCTGCATCCTCAAATGTAAAACTGGATGTTAAATACAATGGCACAGAATGTTCTCTGTTATCAGTTTTTTCTAACTGTGTACGAATAGCGTTAGTTTCAAATTTTTTCATGAAAACTATTTTTGGTTGCTCATTCCGTTCCTCCCAGGTGAAGGCAGGGTGAGGTTTTATTAGCCCTGTTTCCTTTTATTCGTTTACACTAACTTTATAACTAATTTTAGCCCCAGCAATTTCCAACGTTTTTGATACCGAACAATATTTATCCATTGATAATTGAACTGCTCTTTCAGCTTTCTCTTTATCGATTTGTCCTTTGAACTTAAAATGTACTTGTATGTTTTCCCAAAGCGATGGTTCTTTTCCTTGTTCTCGCTCACCATCGATACTAATTGTAAAATCTTCAATCACTTGTTTTTGTTTTTTTAAAATCAAAACAATATCAATAGCACTGCAACCACCCAAGCCCATCAACAACATTTGCATCGGTCTTACACCTTTATTGTGACCACCGATATTTTCTCCCGCATCCATTTGTGCAATATTTCCTGTTTCACTTATCGCTTCAAAGTGAAATGCATCATCCAATCGTTTTAGTTCTATTCGCATAATAATTTTGTATGTCGATTTCAAAGGTAAGTAATTGAAGTATATTTTTGATTAGTTTTGTGAAACGAATGCCTATTAATTAAGACGGAGCCAGTCCCCCTTAAAAAGGGGGAAGCGAAGCAGGGGGATTCGGCTATACCCATGAACAAACATTTTTTTACATATCGCCAACCGTTAAAACTGGAAAACGGACAAACACTACAAACCTTGGATGTTGTTTACCATACCTATGGAACAATTAATGCCGATAAAAGTAATGTTGTTTGGTTTTGTCATGCACTTACTGCAAACAGTGATGTTTCGGATTGGTGGAATTCATTGGTTGGTGAAGGAAAAACATACGACCCTGCTAAACATTTTATTGTTTGTGCAAATATCATCGGCTCTTGTTATGGTTCATCGGGACCATTAAGCATCAACCCTGAAACTCAAAAACCATTTTACAGTTCCTTTCCACAAGTTACGATTCGTGATATGGTTCAGACCCATATTATTTTGCGCAAACATTTAGGAATAGAAAAAATAAATACCATTATTGGTGGTTCCATGGGTGGCTATCAAGTAATTGAATGGGCCTTGACTGAACCAGGTCTTTTTGAAAACATGGTTTTAGTTGCAACAGGAGCGCAAGAATCTGCTTGGGGAATTGCCATCCACACAGCGCAACGTTTGGCCATTGAAACCGATTTAACATGGAAAGAGCACAATCAAACTGCCGGAGCTACTGGCTTAAAAGCTGCACGTGCGATAGGAATGCTCACGTATAGAAATTACGATGCCTTTGTAAAAACACAAACTGACGATGAACACAAATTAGATAATTTCAAAGCTAGTTCATACATCAACTACCAAGGAGAAAAGTTGGTGAAACGTTTTAATGCATACAGCTATTGGATTTTAACGAAGTCGATGGACTCACACAACATTGCACGTAATCGTAATAAACTAGACGAAGTTTTAAAAAGCATAAAAATAAAAACAACCATCATTGGAATTTCCAGTGACCACCTTTGTCCGATTGCCGAACAAAAAATAATGGCGCAATACATTCTGAATTCAAAATTCGTAGAAATTGATTCTCCATACGGACACGATGGATTTTTGATTGAAGGAAAATTGATTGGGGATGCGATAGAGAAGAACGGGTAAACAAGAAAGTCTCCCGATTGGGAGGCTTTCTTGTCATTTAACTTTACCATCTATAATATTATTTATTTTAATAAAATCATTTTCGTTAATCGATGTATTAAGCAAAATAGAAGTTGCACACACCATTTTTTTAGTTTCTAAATATAGAAACTGCGTTTAGAACAAAAAGTTTATCAAACTCAACTTGCCTTTGAAGCTGGCATTTCACGTGAACAACTCGGTGGTATAGAAACTGGCAAAATCAATACCAGCGTAAGCAATGTTTTTGCAATCGCAAAAGTTTTGAATGTTGAATTGAAGGATGTTTTTGATTTTAAGATTTAATCGCCAACTTTTTCTCTTCCCAACTTTTTCTTAAAAACAATATTGTCTATCTCATTTTCTTGTTTAAACTTGCAACTGAATTTTAGTTGCAAATAATATGGAAAGTAATTTAACACACAAAGGTTACATCGGAATAGTTAGTTTCAGTGCTGATGACGAGCTCTTTTTCGGAAAAGTTCATGGAATAAACGACCTCCTCACTTTTGAAGGAACTTCTGTTAGAGAACTAAAAAAATCCTTTAAAGATGCCGTTGATGGTTATTTAGAAGCCTGCGCTAAATTAAAAAAAGAGCCGAACAAAACATTTAAAGGAACATTTAATGTGCGCTTAAGCCCAGAATTGCATCAAAAAGCAGCAATAACAGCATCGCGAAGAGGTTTAACATTAAACGATTTTGTAAAAAAAGCAATCTCTTTTGCTTTGGATAATGAGAAAGAAGTTTTAAAATATTAATACTAATTTATGGAATTAAAGGTTATTCAGAAAAAGATTTATGAAATAAGAGGACAAAAAGTGATGTTGGACTTTGACTTGGCAGAGTTGTATGAAGTTGCAACAAAAGTTCTAAATCAGGCAACAAAAAGGCATATTAAGAGATTTCCGGCAGATTTCATGTTTCAAATTACTGCCAAAGAGTGGGAAATGAACCGGTCACAGATTGTGACCGGTTCTGAAAACATGGTTAATAAAGGATTACAAGTAATGCCCGCTTCCAAAAAGAATAACTCATCAGATTCTATGATAAATTCATTAAAACACCGCAATAGTAAGTATTTGCCCTTTGCATTTACAGAACAAGGAGTTGCAATGTTAAGCGGAGTGTTAAATTCAGATAAGGCTATTGATGTAAATATTTCAATAATGAGAGCGTTTGTTATGATTAAACAATTTGCCCTAACCTATAACGAATTAGCAGAAAAGATTGCGAAACTAGAACGCAAAAACAATAAGCAGTTTAAAGATGTATATGAAGCACTTAACCTTCTGTTAACTGAAAACGAAGAGCAAGTTGATTGGAAAAGCAGAGAACGTATTGGTTATAAAAAGTAATCATATACCAAAGAAAATTTAACACATAAAAAAGCCTCGAATAAATTCGAGGCTTTGATTTACGCTTTTCCTTTATTAGCTCCAGTATCAGCCACCGAAATACTTCCCAAGTCTCTGTCGAAGAAATACAAGCCACTCTTGTCTCCACCAATAAATTTCAATTTATCCAGAATTTTACGAGCCAATGCTTCTTCTTCTATTTGTTCAGCAACATACCATTGTAAAAAGTTATGTGTTGTGTAATCCTTTTCTTTCAAACATACTTCCACACAATTATTAATCTCATTTGAAACCAATACTTCGTGTTTCAATACTTCTTCAAATACAAATTGCACTGATTTAAATTTCTGAGGTTGTGCTTTTAAGGCAGGAATCAATGCTTGCCCGCCACGCTCATTCACGTACTTTATCAATTTTAGCATATGCATACGTTCTTCATCCGCGTGCGTATACAAAAATGCAGCAACGCCTTCTAGTCCTTGAGTTTCTGCCCAAGATGCCATTGCCAAATAATATTGTGAGGAAGATGCCTCAAGTTCTATTTGCTGATTTAATGCCAATTCTACTTTTTTTGCGATCATATTTTTTTATTATTTAGTGCTGTTTTATGGATTGCAAACTAAAATTGCATCCTTTATGTGATGTAAAGTTAAAGCATTTTTTGTTTAAGAAAAAGCTTTTCGTTCATTAACGATTTTTAACCCTTAAGAGCTTGAAAAAAGGGGAATAATTGATTACCTTTGGAAGCATATAGAAATTGTAACAAAGTGTCAAAAACAGCGTTATAGAAGAACATGTCGAGCAATTACCAAAATTTAATTGAAAAGCTGGATGAATTTATCCGCAAGTATTATAAAAATCTGCTTTTACGCGGATTGATTTATAGTACGGCTTTGGTTTTATTGTTTTTTGTCTCCGCTACAACACTTGAATACTTTGCTCATTTCAATTCTGCCGTAAGAACCATTTTGTTTTACTCTTTTGTGCTTGCAACATTATTCATTTTAGTGAAATACATTGCCATTCCCGTTTCCAAACTTTACAAAATAGGAAAAATCATTTCGCATGAAGATGCCTCTGCAATTATAGGAAAACACTTCTCGAATGTTCAAGACAAACTTCTGAACGTGCTGCAATTACAATCGCTACAAGAAACAAACCAACAACCAATAACTAACAACTATCAACTAATAGAAGCGAGTATCGATCAAAAAACAAAAGAATTAAAACCTATTCCTTTTACTTCTGCAGTTGATTTTTCTGAAAACAGAAAATATTTAAAGTATGCCTTGATACCTGTTTTGGTAATCACTGTTATATTATTTGCTGCACCTAGCATCATAACTGATGGAACAAAACGATTGGTAAAATACAGCGAATACTTCGAAAAAGAAGCGCCTTTTCAATTTGTAATTACCAACTCCGATTTAAAAACTGTTACTCAACAAGATTACGAACTAAAGGTAAAACTAACTGGTGATGAGATTCCAGACAACATTTATGTGGAGATTGAAGGGAATGAATTTAAACTCGACAAAGAAAACATTGTAAACTTTACTTATATTTTTAAGAATGTTCAAAAAAACATTCCCTTTCAATTGGCTGCTGATGGCTTTAAGTCGAAAGAGTATGAATTGGTAGCATTACCAAATCCAATCTTATTAAATTTTGATATTGCATTAGCTTATCCAAAATATCTGAACAAAAAAGATGAGGTTGTAAAAAACACGGGCGACTTGGTTGTTCCGGCTGGAACGAAGCTCAGCTGGAATTTCAATACTCAGAATACTGAACAACTTCGTTTGAACTTTAACGATACTTGTTTTTCTGTAGCTCCAACTTCAGAAAATAATTTTATTTATTCTTCGCGATTGTTTCGCGATAAATCTTATTCTGTTACAACGGCTAATCAGTTTTTGAAAAGCAAGGATTCGGTTACTTACTCTATAAATGTTATACCTGACGCTTATCCCCAAATTACTGTTGCAGAGAAAAAAGATTCTACTTCAACTAAACGAATCTATTTCAGAGGAGAAGTAAAAGATGATTATGGATTAAATAAACTTTCTTTCAATTATCGTTTCATAAACAATAATGATTCTGCTGCGACAGACAATTATAAAAAGATGACCACCAATGGAGTTCCTATTGCAGTAAACAAAATACTTACGCAAGACCAGTTTTTTCATTATTGGGATATGACAGAATTAGGTGTTACGCCTGGCGATGAAATAGAGTACTATTTTGAAGTATGGGACAACGATGGAGTTACTGGAAGCAAATCTGCTCGCAGTCAGAAAATGATTTTCAAAGCTCCTACTTTAAAAGAATTAGAAGAGAACACAGACAAGAACAATAACAAAATAAAAGAAGATTTAGAAGAAAGTATTCGTGAAGCAAAAGAAGTTCAAAAAGAATTGGCTGACTTACAACGCAAAGTAGCTGAGAAAAAAGATTTGACTTGGGAAGAAAAAAAGAAGTTGAAAGAATTGCTCGATAAACAAAAAAGTCTTCAAAAGAAAATTGAGAGCATTAAAAATGAAAATCAACAAAACAACGAGCAGAAAAACGAATACAAGCAACCCAACGAAGAAATGCTTGAAAAACAAAAGCAGTTGGAAGACTTGTTTAATAAAATAATGACGCCTGAACTCAAAGAGAAATACGATGAGCTACAAAAACTTTTAGAAAAGTTAGATAAAGATAAAGTGCAGGAAGCATTGGATAAAATGAAGTTGGACAATAAAGATTTACTAAAAGAATTAGATCGTAATCTTGAAATTTTTAAGCAATTGGAAGTGGAACAAAAAATTCAAGAGAGCATAGATAAATTAAATGAAATGGCTAAAAAGCAAGATGAGCTTGCTAAACAGTCGGAAGAGAAAAAATCAGATTCAAAAGAACAGAAAGCAAAACAAGATGATTTGAACAAAAAATTCGAAGATTTAAAAAAGGATTTGAAAGAACTTGATAAAAAAAATAGCGAATTAGAAGAGCCTAAAAAGCTTGAGAATACGGAGCAGAAGCAAGAAGAGATTAAAAAAGAAATGGAGAAAAGTAGTGAGAGTCTGAGCGAAAATAAAAAGAAAGACGCTGCTAAATCGCAAAAGGATGCTGCCAAAAAAATGGAAGATATGGCACAGCAAATGGAGCAGGCTCAGCAAAAAGAGCAAGAAGCACAAGAAGGAGAAGACATTGATAAAATGAGAGGCTTGTTAGAGAATTTAATTCAACTGTCCTTCGGGCAAGAAGCTTTGATGGGGCAATTATCCAAAACAAAACCCAACGATCCTCAATATGTAAAAATCAATCAGAAGCAGAAAAAACTGAAAGACGATTCGAAAATGATTGAAGATACTTTATTGGCATTGAGCAAACGAGTTCCACAAATTGCCGCAGCAGTAAATAAGGAAATTTCTGCAATAAATATGAATATGGATAAAGCATTGGCAGAAATAACAGAATCTCAAACTCCATCAGGTGACGGAAAAAATCACAAGCAAGAAGCGTTGAGTCGTCAGCAATTTGCTATGAC
>CAMCUO010000069.1 GCA_945879015.1 Chitinophaga pinensis
AACCGTAAGGAAATTAAGGCTAAAGTTGGGCAACTGCTTAAGATGTTTAAGAATTAAGGTACAGATAGCTAATCAATACGAATATTACGAATCTGTGTTTGTAAGCCTTTTGGGTGAAAATTCGTAAAATTCGATTTTATTCGTTATCCGTAAAATTTTATTGCCATTTTAAAAAGAATTTCTATCTTTGCAGTCCTTAAAAATAAAAACAAAAAGACGAATACGATGTATTTAACAGCAGAAATTAAAAAAGACATTTTCAAGAAGCACGGAAAATCAGAGAAAGACACTGGATCATCTGAAGGGCAAATCGCTTTGTTCTCATTCAGAATTGACCATTTGACTGAGCACTTGAAAAAAAATAAAAAAGATTTTGGAACTCAAAAATCTCTTATCGCACTAGTTGCTAGCAGACGTAGTTTATTGGATTACGTAAAAGCAAACGACATCGAAAGATACCGTGCTATCGTTAAGAAATTAGATTTAAGAAAATAGTTTGAAATTCTTAAGATAACCTTTACAAAAGGCATTCTACCAAAAAGTAGGATGCTTTTTGTGTATATAAAAGGCAAATCTAAGGATGAAAAAACTTCCCAAATCAGCACATCAGCAAATTAAATAATTAGCAAATTAATAATAGGTAGGTAAGAAAACAATAAATTAAAAACAAAAAAACATGTCACAAATTGGAATTACACACACGTTCGCACTAGCTGATGGACGTGAAATCACACTCGAAACAGGAAAATTAGCAAAACAAGCAGACGGATCTGTAGTAGTAAAAATGGGCAACACCATGTTGCTAGCAACAATCGTATCTAACAAAGATGCAAAAGAAGGAACAGACTTTTTACCATTGTCTGTTGATTATCAAGAAAAATTCGCGGCAGCAGGCCGTTTCCCTGGAGGATTTTTTAAACGTGAAGCAAGAATATCGGATTATGAAGTTTTGATTTGCCGTTTGGTAGATAGAGCTTTACGCCCACTCTTCCCTTCCGATTATCACTCTGATACACAAGTTTTAATTTCATTAATTTCTGGAGATAAAAATACAATGCCAGATGCATTAGCTTGTTTAGCAGCTTCTGCAGCTATTTCAGTTTCTGATATTCCGTTTGACGGACCAGTTTCTGAAGTACGTGTTGGAAAAGTAGATGGCAAATTAATGATTAACCCATCTGTTGAAGACAATGCAAAATCAACTTTAGATATGATTATTGCTGCTTCTGCAAAAGACATCATGATGGTAGAAGGTGAAATGAATGAGTGCTCTGAAGCAGAAATGTTAGAAGCAATTAAATTCGGTCACGAAGCAATTAAATTACAAATCAATGCAATCAAAGAATTGGTTGCTAAAGTTGAAGCTGTAAAAGGTAAAATTGTTAAACGTGAATATTGTCACGAAACAAATGATGCTGAATTGGAAACTCGCGTTCACAAAGCTCTTTACGATAAAGCATACGCTGTTGCAAAATCTCAAAATCCAAATAAAAAAGAACGTGGTGCTGCATTTAAAGCTGTAGTTAATGAATTTATTGATGGCTTAACGGAAGAAGAAAAAGCAACTACAAATATTTCTTTGGTTAAAAAATATTATCACGATGTTGAGTACGATGCTGTTCGTAGATTCGTATTGGATGAACGTGCTCGTTTAGATGGTCGTAAAACAAACCAAATCCGCCCTATCTGGAGCGAAATTGGTTATTTGCCTTCTGCTCACGGTTCGGCAGTTTTCACACGTGGTGAAACTCAATCTTTGACTTCTGTAACTTTAGGAACTAAATTAGATTTACAATCTCAGGATAGAGCTTTGTTCCAAGGACAAAACAATTTCATGTTGCATTACAACTTTCCTGCATTTTCTACAGGTGAAGTGAAACCAAACCGTGGACCAGGAAGACGTGAAGTAGGACACGGTAACTTGGCAGAACGTGCTTTGAGAAAAGTGCTTTCCCCAGAAAACCCATATACTATCCGTATTGTTTCTGATATTTTAGAATCAAATGGTTCATCTTCAATGGCAACAGTTTGCGCTGGAACATTAGCATTGATGGATGCAGGAGTTAAAATCACAAAACCCGTTTCTGGTATTGCAATGGGTTTAATTACTGATGATAAAGGAAAATATGCAATTCTTTCCGACATCTTAGGTGATGAAGATCACTTGGGTGATATGGACTTTAAAGTTACTGGAACAAAAGACGGAATCACTGCTTGTCAAATGGATTTGAAAGTAGATGGTCTTCCTTACGAAGTAATGGCTGAAGCTTTACAACAAGCTAAAGAAGGACGTTTACACATCCTTGCGGAAATGGCTAAAACTATTACAGCTACACGTGAAGACTATAAAGCACACGCTCCACGCATTGTTAAAATGACTATTCCTAAAGAATTTATTGGTGCGATTATCGGACCTGGAGGAAAAATCATTCAAGAAATGCAACGCGAAACAGGTGCTACAATTGTTATTGAAGAAAAAGATGGAATGGGACACATTGATATCGTTGCTGTTGATAAAGATAAAATTGATGCAGTATTAGCCAAAATTAAAGGCATTGTTGCACAACCAGAAGTTGGTGAAGTATACGAAGGAAAAGTAAAATCAATTATGGCATTTGGCGCTTTCGTTGAATTTATGTCTGGTAAAGATGGTTTATTACACATCTCTGAAGTTGGTCACAGCAGATTAGAAAGCATGGATGGTGTTTTAAAAGAAGGTGAAAAAATACAAGTGAAATTAATTGGAGTTGATCCTAAAACAGGAAAATTCAAATTATCTCGCAAAGCATTGTTACCGAAACCAGAAGCAGCTGCTAACTAATATTTAGTACTTCTAATTATGAAAGGACTCCTGTTGAAAGATGGGAGTTTTTTTATGGGCATTACCGAAGTTAAAAGAGGAAAAAGTCAAAATTCAAAAGTATTTGACTCGACTAACTTTTCACGGAACGTCATTGATGTAAATTAATCATCATTCTAATCAGAAACCAATTCCCCCTTTGGAAAAGGGGGCTAGGGGGATTTTCTTACTCGTAACTATAATTTCTCATGAGAAAACCAACCCTAATTTTCAGCAGACTCTACTTCCTTTCTTCTTTTGAATTTTGACTTTCCGCTCTTTTGACTTCTTCCCAGAAGCATTTTCCTCGGAAACCCGACCAAACTTAATCCTTACCGAAAATCTCCTCCATCGGCAAAAAAACCTCATTTATCACGAAAAAAATGTAATTTAGTTGAAACTTTTAGGAAACATTTGCGTATAGTCATAGGTTTTAAAATTATAACCCAATTTATGAGACAACTCAAGATATCCAAACAGGTTACCAACCGTGAAACAGCCTCCCTCGATAAATACTTACAAGAAATAGGGAAAGTAGATTTAATTACAGCAGATGAAGAAGTTGAATTGGCAAGGAAAATACGTGCCGGAGACCAATCTGCATTGGAGAAATTAACAAAAGCCAATTTACGTTTCGTTGTATCCGTATCAAAACAATACCAAAACCAAGGTTTAAGTTTGCCCGATTTAATTAACGAAGGAAATCTTGGTTTGATTAAAGCTGGTCAACGTTTTGATGAAACACGTGGTTTTAAATTTATCTCTTATGCCGTTTGGTGGATTCGTCAATCTATTCTTCAGGCTTTGGCTGAACAATCCCGTATTGTTCGTTTACCATTGAACAAAATTGGTTCTATAAATAAAATCAATAAAGCATTTTCAAAATTAGAACAGGAATTTGAGCGTGAACCTAGTCCAGCAGAAATTGCGAACATACTTGAGATTACTGAACAAGAAGTAAAAGAATCCATGAAAAATACTGGCCGCCACGTTTCTATGGATGCGCCACTAACAACGGGTGACGACAATGCAGGTAGCATGTATGATGTAATGCAAGCAGATGATAGTCCGAGCCCAGAAAATGGATTACTAAACGAATCTTTACGCAGAGAAATTGAACGAGCATTACATACCTTGACTTCACGTGAAGCAGATGTTGTTCGTTTGTACTTTGGATTAAGCGGAGAACATGCTATGACTTTAGAAGAGATTGGTGAAAAATTTGATTTAACTCGCGAACGTGTTCGTCAAATTAAAGAAAAAGCAATACGTAGATTGAAACATACTTCTCGCAGCAAAATTCTAAAAACCTACTTGGGATAATTGAAAAAGAAAACAGTTTTAATAATTGAGCAAGTTCATAAAACCGTTTAATAGCAGAGACTTAATTGCTTTTACAGACATCTATTTTGTGCCTGCAAAAGCTTAATGATATAGTGATAGAAATAAAAAAATTAATAGAGAGTTCCTTTGAGGAGCTCTTTTTTTTTGAGAAAGTGTTCAACAAATGCAAAAATACGATTGTAAATAGTTAAAATAAAATAGATAACTTCGTATTTAACATGAATCGATTCCTATTCCTACTTCTGCTAACCACCAATTCAATCCACGCTCAAGACCCAGAGGTAGAAAAACTATTAGAAGGAGAATTGAAAATGACTTATCCGAGTATTTATTTTGTGCACAATTCAACCGACTATGCAGAAATGGGATACAATGTTGACTCCTGTTTTAAATACATTGCTGGCCATATAAAATATTTGAACAGCATTGTTATTTGGCGAGATAGCAGTGAAACTGAACAATTAACAGGTGCAAGAATAAAAAAATTAAAACTGGACATCAACAAATATGTACCATCTAGGAATGTAAATATTGAATCGATGGAGGATTTACAGAAAATTTCTCAGCGCACCATCAATAAAGCTACAACCGATAAACAAAGGGAATATTTATTATCATTCAATAGTGTATTAGATGTGAGTGGTGCAATTCGTCACAGAAAAAAATGGAGAAGAACGCATGTGGAGGGCCGTATTTTTTGTATGGAATGCTGGCAACGCGGTGTGTTTTTTCGGAAAAAAGTAAAGAAGAAAGAGGAAGGGAAGAAGTAAGGAATAGACAAATCAAAAAGAAATAAAAAAATTAAGGATTATTTAATTGTGTCGATAATTCTTATCGAATCACTAGTCGATAAAGTTGAATGACGAGGATTTCTAGCATTGTTACGGGGCCATTCTTTATCAACATTTCCGCCAGTCACAACATCAAAGCAAGATGCTGAACTTAATAAAAGCAAAGCGGATAAAAGTATTAAAGCGTTAATTCTCATTTTCATCATCATATTACAAATATCGCTAACACAGAAAGAATAAGTGTTTCACAATTTGTGGAATAACTTATATAATTCATAGTAATTTTGCATCTATAGAAGCGCTCTGCTCCTATTAGTAAGATTTCGACCCTTACACATCGACTACGCTCAGTGTGACGGCTAGAGCATACAGCTCAAATTTATTCAGTTTGTTTTGATTTGTTATTTTTACTATCGTTAATGTAGAAATGAAGATCAAAAAAACGACTCCCCTACTTTTTTCCTTTTATTTTCAGTATTCTTTTCTTTAGAAAAAACAGTTGCTCAAACTTCTGTTAAATCAAAGAATGAATTTACGGAAGATGAGAAATAGTTAGTTGGCTTTGATGAGAAAGCAATTATTGCTGAACTAAAACAAATAGGTGTTTCAGAAAAAAACTTCGAAGAAATTATTCATGGGAGAAAACATAAATATATTACTCAGCAAAAGAATGAAGTAAAACCAAATCCGTATTTTCATTTAGTAGGAATTCCATATATAAAAATGTAGCTCTGCTAGGAATCACAAGTGTTGTATAATTTATAACGATTGTTACATAATTCAAACAAAAAGAGTCGCACGAAGCATTATATTTTTTCGTACTTTTACTACACAAAAAATATAAATTTTACACCGAAGGGATTCCTGCGGAACAATCTTTAATATAATATGAGCCACTTAATAGCCCCTTCCATACTATCAGCCGATTTTGCAAACATTCAGCGCGATGTTGAAATGATTAATAAAAGTGAAGCAGATTGGTTTCATGTGGATATTATGGATGGCATGTTTGTTCCAAATATTTCTTTTGGTTTTCCGGTTATCAAAGCCATTAAAAAGCATGCAACAAAACCATTGGATGTGCATTTGATGATTAATGATCCTGATAGATATTTACAAACCTTCAAAGAAGCTGGGGCCGACATTTTAACGGTTCATCTAGAAGCTTGTAATCATTTACATAGAACTATTCAAGCAATAAAAGCATTAGGAATGAAAGCAGGAGTTGCTATTAATCCACATACTTCTGCAAAGCTTTTAACAGATATCATCTCGGATCTAGACTTAGTTTGTGTGATGAGCGTGAATCCGGGATTCGGAGGACAAAAATTCATTGAGAACACTTATGATAAATCACATACACTTCATGAGATGATTCGTGCAACTAAATCAAAAGCACTTATTGAAATTGATGGTGGCGTGGATCTGAAGAATTACAAAAAATTGATAGAAGCAGGTGCTGATGTCTTGGTTGCGGGAAATACAGTATTTTCATCAGCTGAACCTATTGGAACAATTGCAGAATTGAAAAAAGCTTAATTAGAGGATACAATGAACGCACTTCGACTACGCTCAGTGTGAAGTTCTAACCGCAAGCGGATGCTTGTACCTTCAGTCTGAGGGGAGTCGAAGACAAAAGAAAGGAATATTAAGAAGAAGTTATGTCACAAAAAAAAGTAATCATTATAGGAGCCGGATTTGCAGGATTATCAGCCGCAACCACTTTAGCACAAAAAGGCTTTGATGTTACTTTACTCGAAAAAAATAAAGATTTAGGAGGTCGTGCTCGCAAATTAGAAATCGATGGTTTCACTTTCGATATGGGTCCGAGCTGGTACTGGATGCCAGATGTATTCGAAAACTATTTTTTACAGTTCAATACTACTGTTGCTCAACAATATGATTTACTTCGCTTAGATCCTTCGTACGCGGTATTTTTCAGCAAAGAAGAAGTGATGCGTGTTCCTGCAAACTTAAATGAATTCTATGAACTCTTCGAGAAATATGAGCCAGGAAGCAGCATTCAGCTGAAAAAGTTTTTAGCAGAAGCAGAATACAAATACAATGTGAGTATGAGCGACTTCGTTCACAAACCTAGTCTGAGTATTTTTGAATTTGTTGACCTACGCATTTTGAACGCTGCTTTAAAAATGGATCTTTTTAAATCCATCAGCAAATACATTCACAAACATTTTAAGAATCAGAAATTAATTCAACTATTAGAATTCCCTGTTTTGTTCTTAGGCGCTAAACCCAATGAAACGCCAGCCTTGTACAGCATGATGAATTATGCCGACATAGTTTTAGGAACTTGGTATCCGATGGGCGGCATGTATAAAATTGTGGAAGCAATGGTAAATGTTGCAAAACAACAAGGCGTGAAAATAAAATCGGCAGAAGTTGTTTCGAAAATAAATGTCGAAAACGGAATTGCGAAAAGTGTTATTTCTAATGGAATTACATTAGAGGCCGATGTGATTATTGCTGCTGCAGATTATCATCACGTTGAACAAAATCTATTAGAAGAAAAATATCGTAATTATTCGGAGAGATATTGGAAGTCGAGAAAAATGGCTCCTTCTTGCTTGATGTATTATTTAGGAATAGATAAAAAGATAGAAGGACTAGAACATCACAACTTATTTTTTGACACACCTTTTGATTTGCATGCAGAAGAAATTTACGATAGACCTCAATGGCCAACAAAGCCACTCTTCTACTCTACCTGCGCTTCCAAAACAGATAGCTCAGTAGCACCTGCAGGAAAAGAAAATTTAGTACTTTTAATACCGATTGCGGTTGATATTGAAGACAACGAAGAAATTCGCGAGAAGTATTTCAATATCATGATGGAGAGACTGGAGCATTTAACCGGACAATCTATCAAACAACATGTGATTGTGAAAAAGAGTTATGCGATAAACGATTTTAAAAAAGATTACAATTCTTTTGGTGGCAATGCTTATGGCTTAGCAAATATTTTAAAACAAACAGCAATATTAAAACCATCGCTAAAAAATAAAAAGGTACAGAATTTGTATTATGCAGGACAATTAACTGTTCCAGGGCCGGGAGTTCCACCGAGTATTATTTCGGGACAGATTGCAGCTAAAGAGGTGATTAGGTGATAAAGTGATTAGGTGATAAAGTGATTAGGTGATAAAGTGATTAGGTGAATGAGTGAATGAGTGAATGTTAATTAGAAGCGTCATTGCGAGTCCCGCATTTTCGCGGGATGTGGCAATCTCTCATAATGAGAAGACAAGTCAAAATTACTAAATGAAAGGGTAATAAAGGAATGAAAGACATTTACAACAGCGTATCATACAAATGCAGCAAGCTGGTAACTAAAAGCTACAGTACTTCCTTTTCTTTGGGGGTAAGTTTGTTGTATAAAGATTTTGTGATGCCGATACATGCTATTTATGGTTTTGTTCGCTTTGCAGATGAAATTGTAGATACTTTTCACACGAGTAACAAAAGAGAATTGCTGGATCGTTTTGTGAAAGATACTCACGATGCTATTAATGATAAAATTAGCTTAAATCCAATTTTGCATAGCTTTCAGGACACAGTAAACAAATACAACATCGATATAGAACTGATTAATACTTTTTTACGAAGTATGGAAATGGATTTGGATAAAAACAACTATAACCAAGTGGGATACGAAGAATACATTTTAGGTTCAGCAGAAGTAGTTGGATTAATGTGTTTAAAAATATTTGTGGATGGTGATGAAAAAAAATATGAAGAATTAAAACATGATGCTATGAAACTTGGTTCAGCATTTCAAAAAATTAATTTTTTACGCGATTTGAAAGCTGATGTGCATACATTAGGAAGAGCTTACTTTCCTGGTTTTGAAGCAGAGAAATTTAATGCCGAAACAAAAAAAGCAATTGAAGCCGATATACAAAAAGATTTTGATGCAGGATTAAGAGGAATAAAACGACTTCCACGAAAAGCACAGCTAGGGGTTTATTTGGCTTATATCTATTATGTTTCACTCTTCAAAAAGATTAAAAACACTAGTCCTGAAAAATTAATGAGCACACGTATCCGCATTTCTGATTCTCAAAAATACATGCTTTTTATGGGTTCTTATTTTAAGCATCAATTCAAACTGATCAAGTAATGAAAAATATTTTTTTACTCTTATTTCTTATTTCAGGTTACACCGTTTTTTCACAAACTGTTTCTGTGGATGCGCTAAGAAGAGAATATGAACATGCTTTTAAGGACAGTGCAGCTTGCAGTAAACTCTATAAAAAAATAATCAAGTCGGAGAATTCAGACAATACCAGAACAGCCTATCGCGGTGCCATTGCAACTGCAATGGCTAATCATTCCCAGAACAAAAAAGACAAACTGAACCTATTCAATTCAGGCAAAAAACTATTAGAACAATCCGTTACAGCCGACAACACCAATATAGAAATACGTTTTTTACGATTTACAGTTCAAAGCAACGCTCCAAAAGTATTAGGTTATAACAAACAGATTGAATCCGATAAAGCATTTATTCTTAACAACTATTCCTCAGTCACGAATATTGCTATTAAACAAATGATTGGCTCATTTGCGAAACAATCCACTGCATTTTCCGAAACCGAAAAACAAAAACTAAAGTAAATGTCGAACGAACAAAAAGATAAACGTCTTTTTGCCAGTACAATTATTCTTGTAGTGGTTAATTTTGCTGGAATTATTGGCCTTCAAACCGAGCACAAGGATTTGTTTTTGATGTGCACTCCTTTAAATTTGTTGTTAAGCATTAGTTTGCTGCTTTGGAATCATACAGAATTTAATAAGTCATTTTTTACTTTTTTTGTTCTTACATTTTTAACTGGATATTTTATTGAAGTGGTAGGAGTAAAAACAGGAATGATCTTCGGAAATTATTCTTATGGCCCAACATTAGGATTTAAGTTATTTGATGTGCCCGTAATTATAGGAATCAACTGGTTAATCCTTATTTATATCGTTGGTGTCATATTCAACAAACTAAACGTTCCTGGACTTGTCAAGAGTCTTTTTGGAGCAGCCGTATTGACAACCCTTGATTTTTTTATTGAAGTAGTTGCTATTAAATATAATTTTTGGAAATGGTCGAACTATACTCCTCCAAATCAAAATTTTTTAGCTTGGTTTGTAGTTTCATTTTTATTATTGCTGTTATTTAATTCAATGAACTTTTCAAAAAACAATAAATTGGCACAAGGCTTATTCATTATACAATTGGTATTTTTCGTGACCTTATCCGTTATATAAATGCACTTTTATTATTTACTAATATTAGCCTTTACATTCTCCTACCCACTTTTCAAAAGTTTTGAAACCAAAATTCAATTCTATAAAAAATGGAATGCTTTGTTTCCAGCCATCCTAATCTCTGCAATATTATTCATCATTTGGGACATCTGGTTTACCAAACTTGGAATGTGGTATTTTAATCACGATTATGTGATGGGATTATTCTTGGTGAATTTACCAATTGAAGAATGGTTATTCTTTTTTATCACACCTTTCTCCTGTGCGTTCATTTATGAAGTCCTAATCTATTTTGTTAAAAAAGACATTTTCGCAAAAGCATCCAAAACCATTTCCATTGTATTAATACTATTGTTGCTTATTACTGCCTTTCTAAATTATTCAAAAATCTATACAACGTTTACATTTATCTCATTAGCGGCTTTCCTTATTTACCATCAATTCATCAATAAATCGGCTTATTTATCTCGCTTCTATTTAACCTGGCTAGTTTGTATGGTTCCTTTCTTAATTGTAAACGGTTTGCTTACATCACTTCCAATTATTACATATAACAATCTGCACATCTTAAATATCCGCATATATACTATACCCATTGAAGATATATTTTACGGAATGCTAAACATCCTTCTTGTCATTAGTATTTACGAATTTTTAAAACAAAGAAAAATATGAAGAAGATCATCACAACCTTTTCTCTGATTGCCATTTGCAACAGCTTGTTCTCTCAGGCACCAACCTCAACTGAACTTTTCGATTACAATAAATCACGAAACAAAAAAACAAAAACAGGATTGAAAGTGCTTGGTGGTTTTGCTTTGGCAAATATCGGCGCCAGCGGTTATATGTATTATAATACAAAAGGCATTGACAAATCCTTTCATGAAATGAATATCATGTGGAACGGAGTTAATACTCTTATTGCAGTTGCGAGTTTATTGCCGAAAAACACAAACGACATGAATCTAGCAAAAACACTTAGCTGGCAAAGCAATACGGAAAATACTTATATCGGAGCTGCAGCCTTGGATTTAGTTTATTCAGCAGCAGGTTTATATCTTACAGAAAAAGCCAAAACAGATTTTGTAAATCATGATAAATACAAAGGCTGGGGCAATGCTTTAATTTATAATGGAGGATTTTTATTTTTATTTGACACTGGCATGTATATTGCTCATAAGCGCAATGGAAAAAAATTAAATAAAATGATGGATAAAATAACTCTATCAACTGGTAGTGCTGGAATAAAACTCACATTGCATATTTAATTTTATTTAATATCTTTATTGTAATTAAAATCACTACAAATGAAAAAAATTATCGGATTATTAAGTCTCGCACTTACACTTTTCACATCTACTGCATTTGCACAAGCAGCTGCAAGCACAGGAGCGGCAAAACCAAAACAAACTGCTGCACCAAAATTAACTGAGAAAGACATTTTGATGTGTGATAAAAACTGGCAAATCGTTTCAGTAGAAGAATGGGGAGTTGTTGCAAAACCACCTGCTGATGTAAACAAAACCGATATGTTGAAATTAACACAAGATGGAAAGTTTGAACTTGTGATGTTTGGAAAGAAAAAATCAGGAACATGGACGAAGTCGGGACAAAACATCCATTTCTCAGATACAGAAAGCAAAACAAAATTCTTTTACAAAATTTTAGTTTCAGAAGCTGGAAAATTAAAAGTAGATCATTATAGCGATGAACAAGGTCATTCGATATTTGAATACGAAGTAAAATAACAGCTTCGGAATTAGCAAATTTAAACATAGGAGACACATAGTTAAAAGGAAAAAGCTGTGTGTGTGTGTTATTTAGGATAGGAAAATAAATTTTCAACATAGAAATCTCTATGTCCGATGCTTGCATCGGTTCTATCCATAATTGGTAAAATAATTAGAATGCTGATTTAGAAAATAATTTCGAAACCAATTGAAATCTATTTCAGAAGGCACTAAATACTATGTCTCTATGTGTTAAAACCTTTACGACACCAACCCCGTAGTAATCTTAGCACTAAGTAAACACAAAGGAATACTTGGCCCGGGATGCACACTTCCACCGCAGAAATACAATCCTTTAATTTCTTTTGAAAAATTCGGATGACGCATAAATGCAGCGAACTTATTGTTTGAAGCATTTCCATAAATGGCTCCAAATGCACTTGATGTCCGCGCTTCTACCACTCTTGGATCCAAAATCATTTCACATTCAATCATCGGACGAATATCTATTTTCAACAAACGATTTAGTTTTTTAATCATTGTTTCGCGTGCTTCATTTACCAATTCATCCCAATCTTGTCCACTATTATTCGGCACATTTATAAATGTAAACCAATTTTCACAATCTGCCGGAGCATCTGTTGCCGTGTATTTAGAGGTAATATTTACATAAATGGTAGGATCAACATAAATTGTTTTTTTAGAAAAAATAGTGTCGAATTCTTCTTCGTAGTTTTCACTAAAAAAAATATTGTGTAAACCCAGTTGTGAAAAGTTATGTTTGATTCCCCAGTAAAAGATAATACCGGAGGAGGATTTAGGTTGACTCAATGTTTTTTCTGGTTTCTTCGCTGATGGCAACAATTTTAAATAACTATTGTAAACATCCATATTGCTAATCACAACATCAAAATTTAAATTGCCCTCATCAGTACGAACACCTTTTATTTTTTTGCCTGACTGACCGTTAGGCAGGCCTTCTGTTAAAATTTCACGAACGGGATTAGAAAAGCTAAACGTTACACCAATATCTTTTGCCAATTTAACAAGTGATTCGGTAATACTATACATTCCACCTATTGGATAAAAAGCTCCTTTTTCAATTTCTAAATGCGAAATCACATTTAGTGTAGCAGGTGCCAAATAAGGACTAGAGCCATTGTAAGTTGAATAGCGATTTAATATCTGAACCAACTTCGGATCTTTAAATGCTTTTTTGTTTGCGCCATTCATTGTATCAAAAGCACCTATCTTTCCGAAGTTCAACAAGCCTTTCATTACTCTCTTAGTCATAAAGTTTTTAAACTTATGCAACGAATTATGCAAAAAAACTTCAGCAGTTAACTCATACATTTCTTCTGTCTTGTCCAAATACTTTAAAATATCTTCTTTGGAATCTTTCAATTTCTCCGAAATCTTCTCAGCATATTTTTCCTTTCCATGAAATGCATCCACTGTAGTTCCGTCTTCAAAAAAATAGCGGTATACAGGATCTAAAGGAATGTAATTAAAGTGTTCGCGCGGATTTTTGCCCGACAAAACAAATAATTCATCCACATATTCAGGCATCGTGAAAACAGAAGGACCCATATCAAAACGATAGCCTTTATTGGATTCGGTCGATAATTTTCCACCTGGAAAAGCATTCGCCTCAAAAACAGTTACAGCATATCCTTTGTTACGCATACGAATAGCGGCAGCAATGCCGGAAATTCCAGCTCCGATAATGGCACAAGACTTTGTTGTTTGATTCATGGTGATTGCGTTCAAAAGTACGGGAATTCTGCTTCGGAAATGGAAAATGGAACGCAGATTTTCATGATCTTCATGATTTAAATGGATTTCTTTTTAGTTTTATTGTTATCGCCTTTGGCGATCCTGATTTTATCAATTATTAAATCTCCCTTCCACAAATAAAAAATCATACCTTATCATGACAATCATGAAAATCTGCGTTCCATTCCTCGTAGCACAAACATTCTCATTAAAACTTTGCATATAACTAAGAAAGGACTATTTTTGCTATCCTTTTAGTAGGACTGCTAATTTGCACATTATCGAATATGATTCTAATTGGAAAAAAGCCATTAACGGCTGAAGATTTTTACAAAGTACTTTATGCAGGAGAACAAATAGACCTTGACCCTGCTGCACTTGCGAAGGTGAACGAAAGTCATGAGTTCTTAAAATCATTTTCCAAAAACAAACTTATTTATGGTATCAATACCGGTTTTGGGCCAATGGCACAATACAAAATAAGCGAACAAAATCAACTAGATTTACAATACAATCTTATCCGAAGTCATTGTACTGGCGCTGGTAACAGACTATCTGATATCA
>CAMCUO010000070.1 GCA_945879015.1 Chitinophaga pinensis
ATATTAGTTTATTGCTTCAGAAATGTGATTGTTCATCAATACATTGACCAGTCTCCAATGTTTACTTATTATTTTGATTTGCTGCTTCCTTTAGCTACAATCATGGGAGTGAACATGGCCTTGAATGCTTACTCTGCATCTCTTTTTAAAACAACTATCATTTCTTTTTTAGAAGGAATTTTATCGAGAATTCTTTTTATTGTTTTAATTGTATTCTATTATTACGAATGGATTACTCTGTCGCAATTCATTTATCTGTTTGTTTTTAGCTATTTAATTCAGACAATTTGGATGTGCGTTTATTTGTTTACGATTGATAAACCATCTCTGAAAATTGATAAAAATTATTTCAAAGGAGTAGGAGTAAGCAAGTTGATTTCTTACGGATTATTTTTGACGCTTACCAATGTTGGTGCTTTAAGTTTAAAGCATTTAGATGCCATATTGATTGGTAAATATATGGATCTAACATACGTTGGCGTATTTGCTGTTGCGGCATATATTTCATTAATTATTGAAATTCCTTTGAATTCGCTGGAGCGCATTTCACATACAAAAGTGGCACAGGGATTTGCTAACAAAGATTTAGAAAGCATCAAAAAAATCTATTATCAGTCGGTAAAATATTTAATGTTGCTTGGAGGAATATTGTTGGTTGGAATTATCTGTAATGTGCACGAACTTTTAGGTTTGCTGCCAGAAGATTATCATATTGGGGCAAACGTGACCATCATTTCTTGTTGTGCTGCATTTCTAAATGTTTCTACAGGAATAAATACGTCCATCATTTTTAATTCTTCGAAATACGTTTACGGAACAGTTTTATTAATTGTCTTGATGGTTTTAGCATTGCTCTTAAATATATGGTTGATTCCAATATATGGAATGGCAGGAGCGGCAATGGCTACAGGAGCATTGGCTGTTCTGTACAATGTTGCAAAATTTATTATGATTCTTGTTTTCTTTAAAATGCAACCCTATGATTTATCGAGTTTGAAAATTTTGACTGTTATTTTAGTTTCTTTTGGGATTGCCAACCTTTTGCCCCAAATGGATAATGAAATAGTTTCAATGATTGTGAAAACGGGAGTGATTAGTACAACTTATTTAGGCTTGACTTATTTCATGAAGATTGTTCCCGAATTTCATAAGCATCTTCCGTTTCATAAATAAAGGACTTCACCACTAAGGCACTAAGACCACTTAGGTTTTTTTAAAAACAGAAAAACAGTGTGCCAAAATTTATAAAAACAAAAAAAGGAACCCTTGTGGTTCCTTTTTCTTAGTGTCTTAGTGGTAAATTAAAGTTTCTTCAACAACGCCTCACAATCTTTCTTTGCCTTAATATCATCATCATTTGAAGGAACAATTTCCAAAGCTTTCTTTACCCAAAGTTTTGCTTCTACAGTTTTGCCCATATCGTAATACGTTTGTGCCAGTTCATATTGATGATTCATGTATTTTGGTTCTATACCGATAGCTGTCATAAAAGATTTGATTGCATCTTCATAAGAACCACCTGGAGGAACACCACCAAAAAAGGAATTAATCATTGCTTTTTCAATTGCACTGAAACCAGCAATTGTTTTGTGCCAACGACCTAAAATATGATGCGCCCCAGCTAATTTTGGATTTAATGCAATAGCTCTGTCGCCTTGTGCTTTTATTAGTTTAGCATTTGCAATTTTTTGTTTAGAGCTTGCATTTTCATTTATACGCCCTAAAGCCATAGCATATGCATAATGCGCCTCTGCGCTTGCTTCATTTATTTTAATCGATTTTTTTGCAAGATATTCAGCACTTTTGTAATATTTCATTTTTTCTGCTTCAGCAACCACATAATAATATCCGTATTTCGAATAGCAATAACTTGCGAACTGTAAATAGTTAGCATTGTTTGAGTCAGCCTTTACTAATGCTTGAAACATTGGAAATGCTTCTTTGTATTTTAATTCTGTTTTTAATTTAAGTGCTTTTGCATAAGTCTCCTCATTTGTTTGTGCTAAAGCAGAAATACTTGTTAGGATTGCAAACGTAATTGCGAATAAATTTTTCATATTAATTATTTTTAATTGTTTTTTTTATTTTTAAAATGCTCTGTTAACTCCTATAACAAAACGGTATTGGAAAAAATCTTTATCAGTAGCTGGAATCCTATTTAAGAAAAATGGCATATCAAAACGAATTGTTAAAGGATTTACTGTTTGCAATGCGCCAAATTTTTTGATTGTTAATGTTGCACCCAGTCCTGCATCAGCGCGCAAGTCCGACATTTTAATAAAAGAATCTGTTGCTTTATTGTAATTTATTATTCCAGCGTCAGCAAATAAATAGGTAGTAAGTTTAAATGTTTTTGTCAACCAATTTTGTTTTTTAATTTTAACAATTCCGCTAAATTCTAATTCTGCATTCACGGAAGCTCCTGTGTTTCCTTTGTAGGTGTATGCAATACTTCCATCACTTTCAATTTGTGGCGCAAGGTAGCCCGAATAACCTCTTAAATTTAATCCTCCTCCGTGATGAAAAATATTTGTGGTTGCACCCATCTCTGCCCAAGTTGGATCAAAAAATCCTTGCGAACGTGTATATTTATTATCCATCATCTCTTCAGGATTTGCACCAGCTAAAAACAATGCGGATTCATTAGCGACATTATCTCCTGTGCCAAGCTGACCAAACACTCTTGTATTTAACTGAAGTCTCCATAATTTTGTACGATTTATAGCTGTTAAATTAATATTTTGGTAATCGTAATCACTCATAATTGCTGAAGATCGTATTCCAAGATTAATAGTTCCCGTTCCTTTAGAATAATTATAGGAATGGTCTATGCCAACATTGATAGTATTGTTTAATTGATTCGGTGTCCATTCTTTAGGGAGCAATAAGTATGGAATATCATTCAATCCTGCTCGATACATCGATTTAAAATATAAATACACTTTGTTTTTCCCTTTGATATCTTTTCTATCAAATCCTACGGTGTATCCATTCAAACCATCCAATGCTTTTGCGGAAAGATAAAAGGAAGAGCCTTTCATAAATTTATCTGTAGCTGTTCGGTAATTGATTCTGAAACTTACATTGTCGTACAAATCTTTTGCACTACGTTCTGTTGCTGTATCCAAGTAGTTATGTGCAATTCCTGTGTTGAACCAAACGTTCGCATCAAATATATGTTTGTAAGCCATGTAATTTCCATTCATGTGCAAACCTACTTTTAGTCCATCGTAGCCGTTGTACCAAACATCTGGACGAGCAAATATTTCATAACGGGTCCAGTCGGATGGATTGTAAATTTTAGAATCAAATCGGTATTTTAATGGAAATTTTTGATTGTTGTTTAGCATATTCACATCTGCTAATCGTGTACTCGGGTCAATTATAACGTTTGCTATTCCACCTGGAATAGTCACATCAGCAGTATATGTTTTTTGTACATTGTCCCAACCAATCCATCGTGGTAATACTTTTGATTTTGTTTGTTTTACAAACCATGTATTCGGAATGTGATAATAATACACGCTATCATTTTTTCCAACGATTGCAAAATCAATTGGCATTTGCATTCCTTTACGCTCAAGCGTTATTTTGTAAACATCCTCTCCTTTGCCTGCCTTGACTGATTTTACTGCATAGTCAATTGTTTTTGATGTTTCCATCCATTCATCAAAAAACCAATTTAAATCCACATGTGTGTATTGAATCACCGAGTTTCTAAAATCTTCTACTTGAGGATGAGCAAATTTCCATTGGTTAAAATAATTACTAATAGTAGCTTTGAATAAGGAGTCACCAAGTGTATATTGAAGATTGTACAACATGGTTGCTGTTTTCATATATACTTGCGAATAGCCGCCACCGTGACGAATTGCACCACCGTACATATCGGCATGCACATTCATAAATGTTTCTACATCTTTTGTTGCCGAATTCATATATCCGTTATATACTTCGCTATTACGAACATAATCAGGCTCGATAAATCGTTTTACATAATTTGATTTTGGTAGATAAGCAATGCGTTCTTTCCCATCAATGCGTTCGTAAGTCCAGTTGGTAATAAATTGTGTAAATCCTTCGTCTAGTGATGGACGATAGGTTTCGTTGGAACCAACCATTCCAAAAAACCAGTTGTGACTAATTTCATGAACAAACAAATCGCGGTAATTTGGATCAAAACCTCCGCACAAGGTCAGCATTGGATATTCCATTCCATCTTGTGCATCCGCTACCACCATTTTTTTGTATCCATACATTCCAATATCTTCAGAATTTATTTTGATGATTTTTGCAGTGTATTCTGCAGCATTTAACCACCCCATAGCATGCGGCTCTTGAACCAATGCGATACATTTAATTCCATTCCATTCGGTTTCGCTAATTCGATAAGTTGGATCTGCAGTCAATGCAAAATCGTGTACATTCTCTGCATGAAACATCCATGTTTTTGTTGTTCCGCTTGGTTCAATAATTACAGATGGCTTTTCGTTCCAAGGTTTTTTTGCAAAATTTTTGATATCTAATTTAGTACGTAAATCTTCGGGCATCACTTCATTTTTATTTAGCAACATTCCTGTTGCATCCAAAATATAATGGTTTGGAAATGTAAATGCTACATCAAATGTTCCGTAATCGCCATAAAATTCATGATCCATGTGTTGGTCGGTGTCCCAACCTGCCTTGCGATCGTAAACCGAAATGCGAGGATACCAATGTGCTACATCGTAATGTTTATAGCCAAATGCATTAAACATTTTCATTCGGTTACGAATAGATCCATTATCAAAATAAGTTTTGAAGTTTAATTTGAATGTGATGCTTTCACCTGATTTTATTGGAGTAGGTAGAAATACTTTTAAAACTGTATTGTCTAATTCCATTCTTAAATCAACATCATTGGAAGTTATTTTTGATACAACTGTTCCTAATCCTTGCTCTTGATACTTCCCAAATTTTACTTTGATGTTATTGTTTTTGTATAAATCTTCTAAATAAGAACCTTTTGTTTGTGCATTGTTGTATAAATGGAAATAAACGAATGGTAAATCATCTGGAGAATTATTGTAATAGATTAATTCTTCAGTTGCCTCAATAATATCGGTTTTGTCATCCAGTGTAGCATTTATTTTATAATGCACATCCTGTTGCCAATAACCTTCGTATGGTTTTCTGTTTTTCCAATAGTATTGACTACTACTACTTTGAAAATTGCTTTCAGGAAACTGAGCAAATGAATCCAAGATAAATGAAAACAATCCTAGCGTGATAAAAATTAACTTCTTCATATATATAAATGTCGTGCGATAAATTCCATTGTAAATATAGAAGATTTTTTGAAAAGTCTGCAAGGGATGTAATGCCTTGCTGCGACACGGCATCTCCTTATCGATGGCACTGCTTATTTACAGGGAGATTCCGTGTCGGGCCAGGGAATGACAGTTTTAATGATTATTACCGTTATAATGATGATTTTTACTAATCCGTTGTGGTGTGCAAGTCTTTAACGGAGCCAAAACCAATCACATCTTTGACTGCGCCTTCATCGTTTAATTCGGCTCCCCGCATAAGTTTCCCGAGTCCGAACTTATCTTTTAAGGCATACACCGTTCTTTTCCTCATTTCCCTAATCCCCCATTTCCCTACTTCCCTATTTAACTTAATTCCTTAATTAACTTTTTCATTGTGAAGGCAGCGAAGCAATCTCTTTGAATTGCTTTTTGGAAATTGCCTCGCGCCTCGCGATGATTATATTTTTATTATTAATATTCAATTTTTATTTGTCACCCTGAGCATTCTGCGTTGAAGCAGACAAATCGAAGGGCGAGAAAAAAAATCGGGGTGGTTTTACTATTATAAATAACCATGGCTTTGTTTATTTTTTTCTTGAAAACAGCACCCCGATTCGAAAACGTTAAATTTTTTAATCACAAATGACGAGGTTTTTTCACTCGCCATCGCGGGTAACAACCCCGCGACAAAAAAAAATTCATTTTCGTTTGTAAATGTGCAAATATATTTAGTATATTTGTGCTAAATATATTAGTAATGTCGAAAATAGCGAAAAACATTAGTGTTCTGAGAGCACTAAAAAAACTATCTCAAACTCAGTTAGCGGATGAATTAGAAATTTCCCGCTCCAGATTAGGATCGTATGAAGAAAGTAGAGCTGAACCGCCCTACGATTTACTCATTAAAATAGCCGATCATTTTCACATTGCAATTGATGCATTGGTGCGTGGCGATTTGGCAAAAACCGACCCTGAATCTTTAATGGAAGTAGGAAAAAATAGAATTCTATTTCCTGTGATTGTTGATAAACAAAATCAGGATATGGTGGAAGTTGTTCCTGCAAAAGCAGTGGCTGGATATTTAACGGGTTATGCCGATCCTGAATTTATGGAAGATTTGCCAATCATGAATCTGCCTTTTAAAATTGTTGGGAAGCATCGTGCTTTCGCGATAAAGGGAGATTCGATGCCACCTTTAAAAGATGGAACATTTGTAGTTGGTAAATATGTGGAGTCGCTAAAAGAAATAAAAGAAGGACAAACATATATTGTACTTACCAAAGATGATGGTGTTGTTTATAAACGCCTTTATCGCGAAGACAAAAAATCAACTGATAATTTCCAATTCCATTCCGATAATTCGAATTACAGTCCGTATATAGTTAAATCCGAAAACATCATTGAGATATGGAGTTTTGTATGCAGTTTAAATATTGGGGAATTCAAACCACAAGATTTGAATTTGGATAGTATGATTCGGTTCTTACAATCGTTTCGCGTGGAGATGGGCAAATAAACCGTTGGCTGAAGCCAACGGAAATGAAAAAAGGCTGAAGCCAACGGAAATGAAAAAAGTGCTGAAGCTAACGGGAATGAAAAAAGGCTGAAGCTAACGGAAATGAAAAAAGTGCTGAAGCTAACGGGAATTATTATTACAGTTGGCTTTAGCCAACTGATTTAAAACAACCAACAATAATCGGCTTTAGCCAAACAAAAACGTATGTCATTTGTAAAAATTTGGGTTCATTTGGTGTTTACCACGAAATATAGAAAGCCCTGGTTGAACAGAGAAGTTAGATATAAGGTCCATCAGCATATTGCTGAAAACTGTAGAAAAAAAGATATCTTTCTTCAAGCCATAAATGGATATAATGATCATATGCATTGCCTGATTTCTTTAGGAAAAGATCAAAGTATTGCACAAGTTGCTCAATTGATAAAAGGTGAATCATCTTTTTGGATTAATAAAAATAATTTAATTCCAGAAAAATTCATGTGGCAAGATGATTATTATGCAAATTCTGTAAGTGATTCTAAAGTGGAAATCATAATAAGGTATATCCAAAATCAAGAGCAACATCATTCTAAACAATCATTTGAAGAAGAGGTGAAAGCATTGTTGGAAATATGTAATAAGCAATTTGTGACAGAAAAAATTGTTGAAAACGCTTAATATGTATCTTTGCAATAATGTTTGCAATCATCGACATAGAAACCTGCGGAGGTAAATTCAATTATCCAACCGGACGCATCACCGAAATCTGCATTTTAATTCATGATGGATTAAGTGTAGTCGATAAATTTTCTACACTCATTGATCCAGAATGCTATATACAGCCTTTGTACACAGACATAACCGGAATCACTAACCAAATGGTGACTGGCGCTCCGAAATTCCACCAAGTCGCAAAAAAAATTCACGAACTTACTGATAACAAAACCTTTGTTGCGCACAATGTGACTTTCGATTATAATTTCATAAAAGCAGAGTTCGCTTCCTTAGGTTTTCATTTCGAACGAAAAAAATTGTGTACTGTTCAAATGAGCAGAAAATTAATCCCCGGACATAAATCTTATAGTTTAGGAAAAATATGTGATGCATTGAATATTCCTAATAATGCAAGACACAGAGCAGAAGGTGATGCTGTAGCCACAGCTAAGTTGTTTGATATATTGATGCAAGTTAGAACTTCAAAAAAACAAATTCGATTAATTCCCTAACTTCTTTATCCCCTTCCAAACAATATTCAAATCGTTTTCTATTTTGTAATCTTTAGAATAAGCTAAATGCAAACGATTTCTTGTGTCGGTATTGATGGTAAAGTTTTTAATTGCATCGGCAGGAGAAAGAGCTGATGGTCTTAGTTTTGGTAGATGGTCGTGTTTGTCTGTTCCATATCCAACCCAGGATTTAAATCCAAATAAAACAGAAAACATATTTTTCAAAAATCTAGCTTTGTTTTCCTGAAATAAAATAAGAAGAGGTGAAAACATTATAATTAAGATGGAAGATAATACATCAAACAAGCGTTTGTTTCTTTTGTTTTTTGGTTTTCCGATAGAGTTTACATCAATAATATATAAATCACCCGCTGTATCTATGGAATTACTTCCTATGATGGATAAGCTTTCGGGTGGTGCAATTTTAAAATCTACATCGGCAGAAACCAATGTGTGCATATAGTCGATAATGCCTTGAGATGAAATATCTCGTGAGCAAAAAATGACTTCGTTGATTTTATAAATTTCAATTACTTCTTCTATCTGATTAATATTGCCAACATAATCTGCATGATGACTTTCTTTTTCATCAGCACTTATAAAGACTAGAAAACTAGTATTGATGTTTGTTTGTTTTAGTAATCTGCTTACTCGTTCATATTCTTCTTGCTGACCAATGATAGCAATACGTTTACTTTTATCGGGATTTAAACTAAATGTGTTTATTCCTGCTAAGTGAAATGCCAATCGGGAAATTAAATAGGATAAAACTACCCAGCCCATTCCTAAAATAATTAATGCACGGGAGAAACGGTATGCTTCAGGTAATAAGGAGTATCCAATTAAAATAATTCCTGTCCCAACTAATATTCCTCTGATGACTCTGAACAATCGAATTGGTTTGTCGTAGCCACCACTTAAATAAACAGTAAACATCCAAATAAGGATATAGACTGGAAATGCAATAGATGTAAGCGCATCGGAGTACGAACCTCCTTCAATGAACTTTATATTTTTTTCGTAATAATCTTTTATTAAAAGCAAACCTGCCATAATCAAAGCAAAATCAAAAGCAGGTAATGCAATGGATTTTAGAAAACGAATAAAAATAGCAGCACCAGCTCTTAAATAAATAGCGATGTTAATTAAGAAAGAAAAAGTTTTGGCATTGTTTTGCGAAAAATGTTTGTTCGCGAAAATCACCATCGCTTTGTAAAACACAAACACATAGTTGACACTGCTCTTTTTTGTGCTTTCTCCTTTGTAATGAATGATGCGGGTTTCGGGAAAGTAGTAGTTTTTATAACCACCTAAAATAATTCTATACGAAAGATCAATATCTTCTCCGTACATAAAAAAAGTTTCATCCAACAAACCAACTTTGTCTAGTACAGACTTTCGCATCAGCATAAATGCTCCAGAAAGAATATCTACTTCATGTGTTTTATCTTTATCTAAAAAGCCGAGGTGATATCTGCCGAATGTTTTTGATTTTGGAAAAAGTCTGGAGAATCCGAATATTTTGTAGAATGCAACAGCAGGAGTAGGGAGTCCTCGTTTCGATTCAGGTAAAAAACTTCCTTTTCCGTCTAGCATCTTTACACCTAATCCTCCAGCATCTGGATGTGAATCCATAAAGGCAATTACTTTTTCAAAAGTATCTTCTTCAACAACGGTATCAGGATTTAATAATAAAATGTATTCGCCTTTTGCAATTTTCATCGCTTGATTGTTCGCAAAAGAAAAGCCTGTATTTTTTTTATTCTCGATAAGTTGTGCTTCAGGAAATTTTTCCTTCACCATATTCACTGAGCCATCAACAGAGTTGTTATCGACTACGAAAATTTCAGTCGAAACATTTTTTGATGCCTTACGAACGGAATGCAAACATTGTTCTAGAAAATGCTGCACATTGTAATTGACAATTACAACTGTTAACTTCATTTGAATGAAAGGGAATTTTCGTAAAGCGTACGATTCACAATAGAACGACCAAGAGTCACTTCATCTGCGTATTCCAATTCGTCTCCGATAGAAATACCACGGGCAATTGTAGAAACAGTAACATTGGATTCTTTCAATCGTTTATAGATATAAAAATTAGTAGTATCGCCTTCCATTGTTGTGCTTAATGCCATTATCACTTCTTTTATTTCTCCAGCAGAAGCTTTTTGTACAAGTGTTTCAATATTCAAATCACTCGGACCGATTCCATCCATTGGAGAAATTATACCACCTAAAACGTGATAAACGCCTCGATATTGTTGTGTATTTTCAATTGCCATTACATCGCGTATGTCTTCCACTACACAAATCACACTGCCATCTCTATGTGGGTTTGCACATACTTCACAAATTGGTTTATCGGAAACATTGTGGCATTTTTCGCAATAGCGTAATTCGTTACGAAGTTTGATAAATGCTCCACCAAATTTATTGACCTCGGCCGCATCTTGTTTCATCAGATGCAAAACGAAACGTAATGCAGTCCTTTTGCCTACACCAGGTAACTTACTGAATTCGTTTACAGCTTCTTCGATTAGTTTGGAGGAGAAATTCATGGTACCAAAAATACTATTTTTTGACGAGTTTAATTGGGCTTAATCTTCTCCCGATTGTGTATTTTTACACAATTACTTTGTTAATAAAATGAAATTCCATAAAACACTTGTAAGTGCTGTAATTGAAACCCTTCAACAGATTTTTGTTAAGGGTGTTTATGCTGATAAAGCTGTTGAGCAGGTATTGAAGCAAAATTCCCGTTGGGGCTCTCGCGACAGAAGATTTATTGCCGAAACAACCTATGAAATGGTTCGGTGGTGGCGATATATTGTAAAATCTAGTGGAATTGAGAATCCTCAACAAACTTCAGACTATTGGAAATTGTTTGCTACTTGGCAAATATTAAAGGAAGCAGAATTGCCTGACTGGGAAGAATTTAGAGGTATTGATAAGAATCAAATTTTAGAAAATGCCGAAAATGCAAAACAGGTTAGAAAATACCGTGAATCTATTCCCGATTGGTTGGATGAATTAGGAAGCTCGGAATTGACTGAGAAGGTTTGGGAAAAAGAAATTCATGAACTCAATAAAGAAGCTCAAGTTGTTTTACGTGTAAATACTTTAAAAACAAATCCCATTCAATTAAAAAAGTTGTTGGAAGAGCAAGCCATTGAAACTTTTTCCGTTGGTGATTATTCAGATGCTTTGGTTTTGGTAAAGAGACAAAATTTGCAGAATGTAAATGAATACAAACAAGGATTATTTGAAATACAAGACGCATCTTCACAATTGATAGCGCCATTTTTGGATTTGAAAGAAGGGATGACAGTAATAGATGCTTGTGCCGGAGCGGGAGGAAAATCCTTGCATATTGCGGCTAAGATGAAGAACAATGGCAAAATTATTTCCATGGATGTGGAAGAAAGAAAATTGGTCGAATTGAAAAAACGTGCGGATAGAGGAGGAGTAAACATCATCAAAACACAATTGATTAATGATTCATCTCTAAGTAAGTTGAAAAATTCTGCTGATCGATTATTGTTAGATGTTCCTTGTTCGGGATTGGGGGTAATCAGAAGAAACCCCGATGCGAAATGGAAATTGAGTTTGGATTTTATTGATGAAGTTAAAAAAACACAACAGCAGATAATTAGTAGCTATTCAGAAATGCTTAAATTAGATGGAATAATGGTTTACGCAACATGCAGTATTGTACCGAGCGAAAATCAAAAGCAAGTGTGGCAGTTTTTAGAAAAAAATAAAAATTTTGAATTGATAGAGGATAAAAAGATAATGCCAAGCGAAGGGTTCGATGGTTTTTATATGGCAAAAATGATTAGAAAAAAATAAATAATGGTTCAAATTTCTACAGATAATAATTTGATTTATGCTTTGTTAGAAAAAAGTTGGCAATTGCAGAAAGATTTTCATTCAGATAAAGTAATAGCTTTTGATAATGAAGATGATTTTTGTATTGTAATTTACTCGTCAAATAGCAGAAATTTCTTTTGCTTTAAAGCTCAAAATTATCTGCAAGAGAATGATGCTTTAATTCATTTGCTGGATGCTATTCAAGACTATTCATTTACTGATATTAGTTCTTTTTTGATTGATGATGCGCTGCAAATAATCGAAAATAAACTACTTACAAAAAATAATTCCAAGTTTTATTTTGATGCTCATTGAAGAGTTTCAAAAAAAAGTCCCGAATTAATATCGGGACTTTCTTTTGCCTTTAAACTTTTTCTTCTTTTAACTTAGCAACCTACATATGTATCACTTCACCATAAGCAGCAGCAGCAGCTTCCATAATGGCTTCACTCATTGTTGGGTGAGGATGAACTGTTTTTATTAATTCGTGTCCTGTAGTTTCTAATTTACGTATAGCTACAATTTCTGCAATCATTTCTGTTACGTTTGCTCCAATCATGTGAGCACCTAATATTTCGCCATACTTCGCATCAAAAATCAATTTCACAAATCCATCTTTTGCTCCTGCAGCACTTGCTTTTCCACTTGCTGAAAATGGAAATTTACCAATCTTGATTTCTTTTCCTGCTTCTTTTGCTTTTGCCTCTGTCATTCCAACTGATGCAATTTCTGGTTGACAATAAGTACATCCTGGGATGTTATTGTAATCCAATGGTTCTGGATGATGACCAGCAATTTTTTCTACACAAATAATTCCTTCTGCTGATGCAACGTGTGCCAATGCTTGTCCGCCCACGCAATCGCCAATTGCATAATATCCCGGAATGTTTGTTTGATAATAAGGGTTGGTTAAAATTTTTCCTTTATCCGTTGCAATTCCTGTTTCTTCTATACCTAGGTTTTCAATGTTTGCTTGAATTCCCACAGCAGATAAAACAATTTCTGCCTCAATAATTTTTTCTCCGTTCTTCGTTTTAATTTTCACTTTGCAATCTGCTCCTTTTGTATCAACACTTTCCACATTTGCTTCTGTCATTACATCAATGCCCATTTTTTTGAAAGAGCGTTCTAATTGTTTTGAAACTTCTGCATCCTCAACAGGCACAATACTTGGAAGGAATTCAACCAAAGTAACTTTTGTTCCCATGGTTGCATAGAAGTAAGCAAACTCACTTCCGATAGCTCCGGAACCAACTACTACCATTGTTTTTGGCATTTTTGGTAAAGTCATCGCTTCACGGTAACCTATGATTTTTTTACCATCTTGTGGAAGATTTGGTAATGCGCGAGAACGAGCTCCCGTAGCAATAATAATATGTTTAGCTTCGTAAGTAGTTGTTTTGCCATCGGCTGTTACATCTACTTTTTTACCAGCTTTTATTTTTCCTGTTCCTGTAATAACCTCAATCTTGTTCTTTTTCATCAAGAATTGAACACCTTTACTCATTCCATCTGCTACATCTCTACTGCGTTTTACAACTGCTGGAAAATCAGCTTCTCCACCTTTTACAGTAATTCCGTAATCTGAAGCATGATTTAAATATTCAAATACTTGCGCACTTTTTAATAAGGCTTTGGTTGGAATACATCCCCAGTTTAAGCAAATACCACCAAGGTTTTCGCGTTCAACTATTGCTACTTTTAAACCTAATTGTGATGCTCTAATTGCTGCCACATAACCACCTGGACCGCTTCCTAATACTATTAAATCGTAAATCATTTGAAATGAAATTATAAATTATGAATATTGAATTATAAATTTTGTATTGACAACTACGAAAGTAGCAAAAAAAACTGGTACGGATAAAGAATCTATACGAATTTACGAATCTGTGTGTGCTATTTTTAGTGAAAATATATTTTCTATGCGTTTAGATTCGTAAATTCGTTTTTTAATTCGTTATCCGTACCGTACCCATGAAATACATTGTATCCTACATCAAGCCACATCTTCACTTTATAGATATTGAATTCATTAGCGAAGTGAACCAAGCTGAAACCCTTGTTCAGCTTCCTGCATGGCGTCCTGGTCGTTACGAATTAGGCAATTTTGCCAAGAATGTGCAAAAATGGGCAGCTTTTGATGAAAAGGGAAATGCTTTAAAATTTCAAAAAACGACCAAAGATTGCTGGAGTGTTCAAACAAAAGGTGTTTCCGAATTACATATCAAATACAATTATTACGCGATTGATTTAAATGCAGGTTCTACTTTTTT
>CAMCUO010000071.1 GCA_945879015.1 Chitinophaga pinensis
CTTCCTTATTATTCCTATTTGTATGTGAACATGGGAGTATTAAAAAGTGCAATGGGAAATCAGGTTGAAGCAGAAGCAAATTTCAAACAAGCTCAATCTCTAAATCCTGGAAATCCGGAGTGTTATTATTTTCATGCAAATTGGTTGCGTTCACAAGGTCGTTTCAAAGAAGCGTTTGATATAGCATCACAAGGCTTAAAAGTTAGTCCTACACATACTGGCAATAAATTTCTTTATAATGAACTTCTGGCTTTAGCAGCAAATGAAAGCAATCAACTACAAATAGCTGAACAAAATGCAAAAGCAAAACCTAGTGTTGATGCTTATATTTCATTGAGTTTGATGTATTATCAAAAACAACTTTATGAAAAATGCATTGAGGCGGCCAATGAAGCTCTAACAATCGATCAAAAATGTGTTGCGGCTTATAATAATATTTGTTCTTCAAATAATCTTTTAGGAAATTATGATGCGGCAATTATTGCTGGACAGCAAGCTTTAAAGATTGATGCCAATTATGAATTAGCAAAAAATAATTTAGCAGACGGACTGGCCCGAAAAGAAAAAGAAGAAACTGCTCTTGCTATTGTTAAAAAAGAACCTACAGAAGCCAATTATATTAATTTAAGTTTAGTGTATTATAATTTAGGTCGCTTTCAGAAATGCGCGGATGCTGCAACTATGGCATTAACAGTAAATCCAAAATCAGAAGCTGCTTATAATAATATTTGCTCGGCTTATAACATGATACAATTATGGGAAAACGCTATTGAAGCTGGAGAGGCGGGATTGAAGCTTAATCCTAACAATGAGCTCCTGAGAAATAATTTAGCGGTTTCGAAAAAAGGGAAAGCACCTCACCCCTAACCCCTCTCCAGAGGAGAGGGGAAATGCTCCGAAAATAAATTAAAATTTATCGATTAATATTTTACTACGAAACTTTAAAATATTAGTTCTTTTTTCTAATCACAATTATGTGATGCAATGCAAAAACAGAATTCAAAGGAATAAAAAGAAATTCAAAAAACTTTATTACTGGAGAAAAAAAGGAAGGGAGAATTTGTCTGAAATTTAACCCACCCGACAAAACGTATCTCATATAATTATTTAAAGGTTTTTGAGTCACAATTTCTAAATTCGGATACATCTTTTCAAACTTCGCTTTGTCGCGTTTAAAAACAATGTATGAAAGTGCCTGATTGGCGCCATTCATAAAACCCAGAGATTCATTCACCCATTCCTTTTGAGTCATATCAAACGTTTCGGTATCAAATATTTTTTTGTAAAACCGTTTTGCAATTGTTCCGTAATAGGGATCTATCAATACACAACCACATCCCTTTTCTAAAACTCGCTCCAACTCATTAAAAAATAAATTCGGATTAGGGAAATGATGAAAACAATTAATTCCATAAATTGCTCTCACACTATTATTTTCAAACGGCATATTCTGAGCATCCACAACCATATCCAGGTTATCTGCTTTTTTAATGTCTGTAGAAATAATTTCAGGGTATTCCTTTTTAAAAAAACTTACTCCTGCACCAATCTCTACACGCTTGGCTTTTGTTTGAGAAAAATGTTTGTTATCCAATTGAACGCAAGCATCATAAAATTCCGAAAAAACTTCTTTCATCATCGGTTTTTCATATAGCACTTTGCTATGAATAGCAAGCATTTCCTCACTATCCGGGTTCACTCCGATTAGTCTTGGCTCTTGTAAATAAGTACGTATTTTTTTAAAAAGCGACATATGTTTTATTTAACACTATACCGACTATATTTTTCAATCATTCTGACAATAAAAGTGTTTGCGAATTTTTTATCGTTATGAATCAATAATGACATTCGTTCTTCTGAATCTACATTTAAGTTAAAGTGCAGTCCTACAAAGCCATCAAAATGAACAAAACTTCCAGGCTTAACCGAATATCTTTTAAATTTTTTATTTTAATTAAACATTTTCACCAGCTTTTTAGTTGCCAAAGGATTTTGAAAAAACAATTTTGAAATCATATGAGAAATAACATTACCAGGTGTTCGTCTGGCATTTTCCCACAAAATAATATCTCCATTAAAATTTGAACTAGGCACTTTTAAAGGAATTAAGATGGTTGAAGAGTAATTATCAAAATGCGGTCTAAATGCCACTTTTGAATTTGCCTTATTCACTTTTCTTGTAACGATATAACTGTCATCTTTCAATGCATTTACTATTTCAGGAATATCTTTAAAAATCACTCTAAGTTGGTTTATAAATTCCGAATTATCCTGATGAAAAGAAAAAGTAGCATTCTGATGATGCTTCGCTTCTAAATAATTTGTCAATGCCAACAATGTTTCTGCAGGAATGCAGTTATTAAACTCTTTCATGATTATTTAAATTAATATGCATCAAAGTCAAAAGCATTAAATCGAACTTTATCTTTTTCTAGTTTTCTATTTGCAGAAGTCAAATCCTTAAAAATTAAATTCAAAGGAGATGGACGCAAACCATTCGGAAGATTGAAATACTTGGCACGACTCCAATCAATGGAAGAATCAATTCCCAACCATAATGTAATAGGTCTATAACCTAAACTTGCATTATTATCAGGCAACGAATAGAAAGTTGAAAAATTCATTAATACTGCTTCTATTCCCATTTTATCTGTCACAGAAAAGATTACATTGTCTTTAATTTTATAAGCCGCTTTAGGATTAGCTAATTTCCATTGTACTAATTCTTTATTCCAACTTTGAATAAACTGTATTCCATCCTGCCTTTTCGATGGTGGTACTTTTCCAAATCCTAGTTTTGCATCTAAAGTACCAACCAGTTGAAATCCTAATTTATTTACAAACCCAGGAGTACTGTTTGCGTTTCCAACACCAACAACAAAACCACCTCCTTCTGCAGCTGCCAATTTATAAGTCATCTCCGCCAAGGTGGTAAATAATTTTTTTCCTTGATGATTTGGATGAGTCGCTGTATTTAATGACAAAAAACCTTTTTCATGTTTTCCAAACACATCTGCAACAATCGGAATCATGGCATAATGGGCAACTAACTGACCATTCTCATAAGCATTGTATCCTCGCACTTTTCCATTTGGATTTTTTACATATTGCCAGTTGATAAATGTATCTGAATACTTCTTCGTTTTAGGAAAAACTAGTCGCAACAATTCAGCAATCTCCTGAATTGCTTTTTCACTTGTTTCAACTGGTTTATATTCGTAACTCATCTATTTAGTAAAGCCTCTATGCTTTGAGAATACTTTTTTATAGTAACTCCTAATTTTTTCAAATCACCCTTTGTTTCAAATTTAATCAAATTTTTAAGGCCTAACACACTTTCCGAAGAAACCAGAAGTTTCAAACCTATCAATTCCGACACCTTACAAATGAAATATAATAAAGAAAGAGGAAATGGAATAAAACTTATTTTCTTGTTCAGCTGCTTTGCAATTGCTTGATAAAATTGTTTCATTGTGATTGCTTCAACTTCAGCAACATGAAACAATCCGGTACTATTTTTTTCAAATAGCTGCTCAATAATCAAACACAAATCATCCACATGTATTGTTTGAACAGGTTGCGTTCCACCACCAATCAATGGAATAAAAGAAGATTTTTTTATTGTTTTGATAAGTTCAGAAGCCAATCCTTTATTCCCAATCACTAATCCTGGCTTTAAAATAACATCTTTGGAAACATCAAATAGTTTTTCGCATTCCAACTTTGTTTTTCCATAATGTGATTCTGCATCTTTGTGAGCAGAAAAGGAAGAAAGAAATATCGGTCTTACATTTTTTTTTCTGCAAAGTGCTGCTAATTTTTTTGTTCCGGAAACATTGATTGCATCTGCATTTTTATTCTGATCAAATCTCAGATAAGCACAATGAACGAGATAATCAGCGCCATCAAAAATAGTTTCATCAGGATCTTGTTCCAAATCATACTGAATGAATTCAACATCTTTCACTACTTCTTTTTGAATGTTCCGAACCAATGCTTTTACCTGGCAACCTTTTGCAGAAAAGTAATTCACCAGTTGTTCTCCGATAAATCCATTTGCTCCTGTTATGATAATGGTTGACTTAGTCATTTTTCAAAACATTTTTTGCAACATTGTATGCATTTGCCATTAATGTAAATGTCAATCCTTTTGCAGGAAGGTAATTGAATCCCGAACCATCGGCAACAAATACATTCTTTGTTCCTCCTAATTTTCCATTGGAATGAATTGAAAACATTTGTCCATTATCATTAAAAGGCAATGTTCCAGCATAATGAATACTTCCACCATGCGGAGTATAAACTGTTTTCAAAGGTTGACATCCCAATGATTTTAAAGCTAATTTTATTTTTTGTTCACGCTTTTCATTTGTTCTGATCTCCTGCTCAGATAAAATATATTGTCCGGTTAACAAATCACCCGTATATGTATCCGCGTCTTTTTTCATGCAGATGAATTTAGATGCTGAACCTTTTTCTGGATGATGAATTCCTGCAATCGTAAAAGATGATTGCAAATATTGCATAATGATGCGTGCATCCGAATAATTCAACGGAGTTTCTTTAATCAGCTTAAACAATAATAAAGAACGGTAACTAAACAATGCCGCCATGCCTACATCAAAATTATTTCTATTTTCATCCAAATACATCACCAGCTGTCCCAAACTTGTTTTCTTTTGTTCTATTTCCTTTCCAAGCATTCGCCATTGAAGGCAAGGAATATAGCAATACGGATTGCAAATCACGGGCAACTGTTCCTTTTTATAATCGAAAGAACGAATCACAATTCTTGCAGTACCCAAAACTCCAGGAGAAAGAATTAATTTTTTACATGTGAAAATCTGCTCTTCATTTGTATCAGTTCGCTTAACAATTACATCTACTCCAGAATCGTGTTCTTTGAATTTCAATACCAAACAATTTTTATGATATGCAAAGTTTGATTTCTCTTTCAACTGATCAATCGTCATCCAAGAACGGTAAGCAGATTTATCTTTATCACTCCAAAAGTCCATATCCCTATACTGCACAGCCGAACGATTGTCTTTATCTTTAGTGAGTAAGGCCAAAGCAGAACGTCCGACAAAGATTCCTTTCTTGTTCAAACTATTCTTCTGTATGTTATAAGAAGTAAAAACACCACTTAAATTTTGCTCCAACTCCGAAACAGGCTGTACGTTTTTTAAATCTCGTAAACAATACGGAGCACCGTCATCTTTTATTCCTGAAATGCCAATATGATTCGCAACAGCATCATAAGCCCTTAACATTTCTGGTTCTTTTAATCCGATCGCATCCAATTCGGGTTTTGAAAATTCATAACAACCAAGTCCCCAACCACCGCCTAATCCACCTTTAGCCATACTCTCCATTGGTTTAAAAGAATCAGACTCAAACGGAATTAATTTTTCAGTGAGTTGTGTTAAAAAACTTCTGGGAGGAGTTAACTGTGAACCCACCTTTGCAGTTTCCCAAGGAATCCCTTCAAATTGTTTTCCTAAAAAATAATCTTTCTGATCGCTGTATTCTTTACGGATAGAAACAAAATCTTTGTCTGGAATAATTTCTTTATACTGTTCATCTTCTACTCCAACATCCAAAACAGCAACATTCACTCCGACCTCAACAAGTGAATTTGCAACAATGGCACCGGTAGCGCCTGAGCCAACAACAATATAATCATAGCTTAATTGCATTTTCGTTTTATGGAGTTGATGATAAAAATTCCGACTATTGCTCTGCACACTGCGCGCATTCCTACTAGTCCGATTTTAACTATGTAGAAGAATGAAAAATTGCGAGAAAGAAAATAAGAAGTATAATTTGGTGACGCTTCTATAATAGCAAGCATTGTAAATAATTTTCTCCTTGCATTGTTATTTGGCTCTTTCAATGCCAATGCGGCATCAATACAGGCCATTTTACTCTTGCTTTTAATCATACTATTCCAAAGGGCTTGCTCATAATTTGATAATTGAATATTCAATTTCTGCATTGCATCGGCATAGGTATTCTTTTCAGAATCTTGAACAGTAACACCCAACAAATAGTTTCCTATTCGTTCGGCTTCAAAAATATAAATACTTTTATTTTCCATTGAAACTATCAGCGTATTCTTTGTAGGTTATTATTTTACAATCAAATGTTTCCATAATTGTTTCCAACCTGTTAAACGTATTCTTTCGATTGTAATACATCAATTTATTATAAAACCAATTATTATTAATCTCTGGATGTATAAATTTTTCCTGCTCAACATCGCTGTCATAAGGATGAAAATAACTGGTAACAGCTAATCCATTTGAAAAATGTTTATCAAATCCCTTTTTTATCATAGACAAAGGCAAAACTCTAAAATATACGCCACCCGAAAAAGGAACATTCAAAAATCTGCTTCCTCTAACACTTACCGGAATTTCCAAAAGTTTATCATTCATCATTCTTGGTTTTTCACCAAATCCCTCCCAGCCAAACAAAGGATTTTTTGATGGAAGCACTGAACTAGAATAAGTAAATCCCAACTCAGATAAAACATCAAATGCCCAAGGTGTTTTTTCCGTTATCGAATAAATAGGAGCACGGTATCCAATAATATTTGAAGCGCCAGCCTTGTTAAGATTTTCAAGGTTTTGTAACAAATCCTTCTTAAAATCTTCCTTGGTTTGTTCAGCAACAGGAATGTGCTTATTGGAATGACATGCAATCTCATGTCCTGCTGATAGAATAGTTTTTATCAAGCTTGGGTAATGATCAGGAATATCGCCTACTGTAAAAAAGGTAGCTTTCGACTGATACTTGTCTAGAAACAGAAGGTATTGTTCAACCATTTTTTCCATTCTAGGCTTATATTTCATGCCGCCCTCCATTCTCAATCGAACGTCTTCCAAATCTACACTAAACAAAAATATATTTTTAGCAGTGTTAGCCATTCTAGTATCGCGTAATTTTTGTTATTTTGCTTTAAATTAACGACAAATTACGGAAAATTTAGCTAAAAAAAACAATAATAAATGATTATCATTACAGGAATCACAGGCGGAATAGGGAATTTTTTATTCAATAAGTTTTCTCAATCGGGCGAACAAATTATCGGGACCTATCATTTGAATAAACCGGAAGGGAAACTTTATGAAAATGCTGTTCAATTAGACATTACTAATTTTATAGAAGTAGAAAAATTTATTGCATCTATAAAATCTCAATCAAAAGAAATTACACTTATAAATTGTGCAGGAGTAAGTGCTAATGCATTTGCACACAAATCCAGTATTGAAGAATGGAATGCTGTTATAAATGTAAACTTAACCGGAACGTTTTATTTAATCAGAGCAACACTGCCATTGATGCGCGAACAAAATTTCGGACGAATTATTAATTTATCTTCTATAGTTTCTGAAACAGGTGTTATGGGAACAAGTGCGTATGCTGCATCAAAAGCAGGAATCAACGGAATGATTAAAAGCATTGCTTTAGAAAATGCTCAAAAAGGAATCACGATAAACAATATAAATCTTGGATATTTTAAAGTTGGAATGATCAACACTGTTCCAAAAGACATTCAGGAAAAGATAAAGTCAAAAATTGCCTCAAATGAGTTTGGAGATCCAGAAAATATTTTTACAACCATTCTATACATTCGGAATACTCCTTATCTGAATGGAGCTTGTTTAGATTTGAATGGAGGGCTGGTATAAAAGGCAAAAGAAAATAAGTCAAAATTCAAAAGATAAATCTAATTTCTTTTTCGACTTTTCTTTACTACAAAAATAATTACAACAATAAGAGTAACAATAATTATTGAAAGCACTATAGGATTTTCTAATGATATAGAATACTCAAAATCACTTGAAGCTTGGGGTAGTGAATTTTTCATTTTTATTTTATTACCTTCTTTTGAATTTTGACTTTTCCCTCTTTTAACTTCCTTTCTTCTCCATTTTTTCCTTCAACAACGCAATGTCCTGAGCCAACTGCTTATTCTGTGAATGCAGTTTAGAAACTACCACACTCAAATGAAGCAGATAAATAAATATTGCAAATATCGCTGCGATAAAAACTAAGTTAGGAGGAGAATATACTCCAACCAAATGAGAGACCAATGCCAAGCCATTTCTCCAAAAAGAAAAAAGCACCAAAATAATTGTACAAACAATCCATACAATGGAATATTCTTCACGAAGTTTTCCTTTTATAATTAATCGAACTATGTAAAGCAAAAATAAAATGCTTGTTGCGATTGCGATGGCTTGAATTCTGAACATGTGGTTATTTTTTAAATTTAATTCTTATAAATGTATAAATAATTGCCAATGTAACTTTAAACATATAATAAATAGAAGAAACCGAACTAATAGATGAAACGCCACCTTGCCGCTCTTTCATATTTACTGACACTTCTCCAATTTTTAATTTGTTTAGGGAATATAAAATGATTGCTTCTGGCTCAGGATATTCATCGGGATAATACTCGCTTACAATTTCCAATGTTTTTTTATTAATCAATCGCAAACCGGAAGTACTATCATTAATTGTTATTCCAACTAAAAATCGATTCAACCGTTTAAAATAATTTATTCCAAATCGTCTGATTGCAGAAGATTGAAATCCTTCTTTAGACATAAACCGTGAACCAATTACAACATCTAAATTATTTTCTTTTGCAGCGGTTATTAGTTTTGGAATTTCCGATGCAGGATGTTGTCCATCACCATCAACCTGAATCGCATAATCAAATCCGTTTTCAAAAGCATATTTAAAACCCGTTTGAACAGCTCCGCCAATACCTAAGTTAATTGGCAAGTCTAATGCAACACAATTTAATTTAGAAATAATTTCTGAAGTAGAATCTTTTGAGCAATCGTTGACAACAATAACGGCGATTGATAAATTTTGAGATTGAGCAGTTTGAAGAATATCATTCACTACAGCTGTAATTGCCTTCTCTTCATTATAAGCGGGAACTATTGCAGCTATTTTTTTCATTATATAATTTTCAAATTCTCAAATTTTCAAATTAGATAATGCCTTCCTTCAACAAATCATGTAAATGCACAAAGCCATGATATTTTCCTTTATCAGTTACAATCATTTGAGTGATATTAAATTTTTCTAATAATTGCATTGCATTTACAGCCAACTCTTCTGCTTCAATTTGTTTAGGCGTTTTATTCATGATATCAGAAGCGAACAAACTACTTATAGAATCCGTTTTTTCAAGCATTCTTCGTAAATCTCCGTCCGTGATAACACCCACTAAATTCCCATTATCCACTACTGCTGTGGCACCTAAACGTTTGGAAGAAATTTCCATAATGACTGATTTTATTGAATCACCTGGCTTCACAACTGGCTTTTGATTTTGAGAAGCGATATCACCTGCTTTCAAATATAATTTTTTTCCCAGTGCCCCGCCTGGATGATATTTAGCAAAATCACTACTAGTAAAATCTCTGCAATCCAACAAACAAACGGCCAAAGCATCACCCATTGCGAGTTGTGCTGTTGTGCTGGAAGTTGGTGCTAGGTTATTCGGACAAGCTTCTTTTTCTACTGAAGAATTCAATACATAGTCAGATTGTTTTGCCAAATACGAATCCATATTACCTACCAATGCGATCAATTTATTTCCTCCGGTTTTTAATAAAGGAACGAGCACTTTTATTTCTGGAGTATTGCCACTCTTAGAAATACAGATAACAATATCCTCTTTTTGTATTGTCCCTAAATCACCATGAATGGCATCTGCAGCATGCATAAATATGGATGGGGTGCCAGTTGAGTTCATAGTAGCCACAATCTTTTGAGCTATAATGGCGCTTTTTCCTATGCCAGTAACAACTACTCTACCTTTCGATTCGTAGATCAGCTTAACAGATGCCACAAAGTCATCATTGATGTAATTTTGCAGATTTCTAACCGAATCTGCCTCAATATTTAAGGTAGTTTTAGCTAGGTTTTTTATTTTATCGATAGATTTATTCACTTCGTAGGACATTTAAAATAAAGTAGAGAAATGTTTGTCTGATTAACAATTTTTTATTATATATTTACATTAGATATTTAGAAAACGATTACTTATTGATTCCTACATATAAAGGTATAAAAATAGTTCATTTTAAAGATAATCTCACATAAACATTAATTTTAAAAAACAGGTATTGAAAACGATCGATGTTGAAACATCCCTACTAGACTGCTTACAGAAATATTTTGGATTTAAAAAATTCAAAGGACCACAAGAGGCCATTATATCAAGCTTGATGGAAGGCAAAGACACCTTTGTAATTATGCCAACTGGAGGTGGCAAGTCATTATGCTATCAATTACCTGCATTAGTTAGTGAAGGAACTGCTATTATTATTTCCCCGCTTATTGCTTTGATGAAAAACCAAGTGGATGCATTGCGCAACTTCGGAAACGAAGAAGGCATTGCTCACTTCTTAAACTCATCTCTTACGAAAGCTGAAATCACGAAAGTGAAAAAAGATATTACTGACGGGAAAACAAAACTTTTATATGTTGCTCCAGAAAGTTTAACCAAAGAAGATAATATTGCCTTTTTCAATGAAATAAAAATTTCCTTTTTTGCAATTGATGAAGCACATTGTATTTCGGAATGGGGACATGATTTCCGTCCAGAATACAGAAGATTAAGACCAATCATTGAAGAAATAGGTAAAGTTCCAATCATTGCATTAACTGCAACTGCAACTCCAAAAGTTCAACAAGACATTCAGAAAAATTTAGGAATGAGCAGTGCCAATCTTTTTAAATCATCTTTCAATCGTTCTAACTTATATTATGAAGTTCGGCCAAAAGTAAATGTGATTAAAGAAGTCATCAAGTACGTAAAAACACAACAAGGTAAATCTGGAATTGTATATTGTTTGAGTCGCAAGAAAGTAGAAGAACTCGCACAAACATTGCAAGTAAATGGAATAAAAGCATTGCCTTATCACGCAGGATTAGAAGCAAAAGAACGCGCAAAAACACAGGATGCTTTTTTGATGGAAGACATTGATGTGATTGTTGCAACCATTGCATTCGGAATGGGAATTGACAAACCAGATGTTCGTTTTGTAATTCATCATGATATTCCAAAATCATTAGAAGGTTATTACCAAGAAACTGGTCGCGGTGGCAGAGATGGTGGTGAAGGAAATTGTGTGACTTTTTATAGTCACGATGATATTGTGAAGTTAGAAAAATTTATGAAAGGCAAACCTGTTGCTGAACAAGAAATTGGAAAACAATTATTGACTGAAACAGTTTCTTATGCAGAAACATCTAGCTGTCGCAGGAAATTTTTATTACACTACTTCGGTGAAGAGTTTGATGAAAAAGGATGTGGCGGAATGTGCGACAATTGTCGCAACCCCAAAACCAAATTTGATGGAATGGATGATATTGCCTTGGCAATTGACGCCGTTACTGATGTGAAAGAAAAATTTAAAACAAAAGATGTTATCAATATATTATTAGGTAATGTAACATCTACTGTAAAAGATTATAAACAAAATGAATTAGAATGTTTTGGAAAAGGCACTGAAGATGATAAGAATGAAAAATACTGGAATGCTATTTTCAGACAAGCATTAGTATCAGGTTTATTATCTAAAGATGTTGAGAATTACGGATTATTAAAAGTAACAAAAGAAGGAGAAAAGTTTTTGGACAAGCCATACAGTATGATGGTAACCAAAGATCATGATTACGAAGGGACAGAAACAGATGATGATGACGGAGCTGGTGGCGGTGGCAAAGGCGGTTCGGGAGCAGATGCAGTTTTGTTTGCTGCTTTAAAAGATTTACTAAAACAAACTGCACACAAATTAAAACTGCCTCCTTATGTTATTTTCCAAGAAGTATCATTGGAAGAAATGGCAATCCAGTATCCAATTAAAATGGATGAGCTAGTTAACATAACTGGTGTTGGACAAGGGAAAGCACAAAAATTCGGAAAAGCATTCCTTGATTTAATTTCTAAATATGTAGAAGAAAACGAAATTGAGCGACCATTGGATATGGTTGTAAAATCTATCGTTAACAAATCAGGATTAAAAGTTTACATCATCCAAAACATCGATAGAAAGCTACCTTTAGAGGATGTTGCAAAAGCAAAAGGCTTGAGTTTGTCGGATTTAATAATGGAAATTGAAAGCATTGTTCATTCTGGTACAAAAGTAAATATTAGCTATTATATAAATGATGTTATAGATGACGACAAACAAGAAGAAGCAATGGCTTACTTCAAAGAATCGGATTCTGATTCTATAGCAGAAGCATTAAAAGAGTTAGGAGAAGATGAATACACTGAAGAAGAAATTCGATTGATGCGCATTAAATTTATGAGCGAATTCGGAAATTAACAATATCTACCTGTCGGCAGACAAATTGTTTGTGATAAAGAGCCGTGCAGCAGTTGTTGTGCGGCTTTTTTATTTTGTTGTTTTTCCTTGATACAATTTTGTAAACGAACGGTCAATAGGCTCCCACAGCTCTACTTTATTACTATCACAATCTAGAATGTGAAGAAATTTTCCGTAATCATACGATTCAATAGTATCTAAAACAGTTACATTATTGGCCTTTAATTTTTTCAACAACGCTTCCATATTGTCTACACGATAATTAATCATATAATCATTTTTAGAAGGTTGAAAATACTTTGTCTTTTTCGAAAATGGACTCCATTGTGTATATGCAATTGTTTTGTCATCACTGTTTATCCATTCGAACATTGAACCATAATCGTTTGCAACAAGTCCTAGATTACTATAATACCATTCGTTTAATGCTTTGGTATCTTTACTTTTAAAAAACACACCACCAATTCCAGTTACTTTTCCTGCCTGTCCGGCAGGCAGGCTGGAATTTACTATATTATCCGTTTTAAAATCATAAAATACATTCAACTCATTAATAGTTGCAGTAAACATTTTACCTATAACAGCGCTATCCGAATTAACAATGTTTTTTGCATTATCCAAACCCATTGCAGCAATAAAAATAATTCCCTTATCAGCGTATCTTCCGCCAAACTGAATAATTCCTTGCTTTCTTAAACTTTGCAAATGTGAGGAATGATGGTTTGCGAATTTTTGTCCATCGAATTCCTTTGCATTATCCCACTTACTTCCTTTACTATATTCAACAATATAGATAGTTGGTGGCTCAGCAGACTTAGATTCCAATTTATAAGAACACAAAAATGTTCCAAAGACAATTAGATTGGATAATAGCAAGATGGAAAAAATGTTTTTTTTCATGTTTATTTTTTGATTAAAGAAGATATTTTGGGTAAATCTATTTCAATTCATTCAAAACCAACCAAGCCATCAAACCAACACCAATCTCCAAAGCTTGTTCGTCTATATCAAATGTAGCGGTATGAACACCACTAGTTATTCCTTTTGATTTATTGCCAGTTCCTAGTCTATAAAAACAAGCCGGAATTTGTTGTGAAAAGAATGCAAAATCTTCAGCAGTCATTCGCAAAGGCAATTCTTCTACATTTTCTTTTCCTAAATATTCTTCTGCTGCTGTTCTTGCTTTTTTAGTTGTTATTTCATCATTTACTAAAAAAGGATAACCATTTTCAATTTTAAAATCACACTCTCCTCCCATTTTTTTTGCAACTTCTTCTGCAATAGCTTTCATTTTTGTATGCGCCTCAGCTCTCCACTTTTCATCCATTGTTCTGAATGTTCCTTCAAGCTTAACTTCTTGAGGAATTACATTAGTCGCTCCATTTCCAATGATTTTACCGAAGGCCAAAACTGTTGGAGGTCTAACCCCCTCTCCTTCTTTCAAGGAGCGGGCTGGGGAGAGGTCCATAAACTCAGAATTTAATTCCGTCATAATTGCAGATGCAATCAACAAAGGATTAATGTATTCTGCTGGCATTGCAGCGTGTCCGCCTTTGCCTTTTACGTTGACATAAAT
>CAMCUO010000072.1 GCA_945879015.1 Chitinophaga pinensis
CCTTGGAATTAAAACGTGTTCGTTTACTTTAAATTTAAGTCTGTAAAAATCTGCTTCACCTAAAATGTATTGAATAGGCCTGTGAATTTTCAATTCTTTTATCGCAAAATTAAATTTCAGAAGTTCCGATTCACTTACTGTTTCATCAGTACGAGAAAATAGTTCGGCACGATTTAATTTGAAATAATACTCAAAACAATAAGCAATAATGGATTCGAGCTCATCGTATTCGTAAGAATCTTTCAATTCATCACGAAAAAAGCGAATAATGTCTTTAATTTTATTTGACGCAATTTTCATACCTTCGCAAAGGTAAGAATAGTTAATACACTTGATTAAAAAATGAACAATAACGAAACATACATAAAACACTGTCTAGATTTGGCAGTGAAAGGATTAGGACAAGTTGCTCCCAACCCAATGGTTGGCTGTGTAATAGTTTGTGAGGGGGAAATTATTGGTGAAGGATATCATGAGCAATACGGACAAGCTCATGCGGAAGTAAATGCAATCAATTCAGTAATAAACAAAGAACTTTTAAAGAAAGCAACACTTTACGTTAATCTTGAACCTTGCTCCCACTTAGGAAAAACACCACCTTGCGCTGATTTAATAATTGAACATAAAATTCCTTACGTTGTTATTGGCAGTATAGATACAAATTCATTGGTTTCAGGAAAAGGTATTGAAAAACTTGCAAAGGCTGGAATAGATGTAAAAATAGGTGTATTAGAAAATGATTGTAAAAAGTTAAACAAACGTTTTTTTACTTATCATGAAAAAAATCGGCCTTACATTATTTTGAAATGGGCTCAAACAGCTGATGGGTTCATTGATGCAAAGAGAAACGAAGAAAACACTTCTAAACCCATTCAAATAAGCAATTCTGATTCAAAAAAATTATTGCATTTATGGAGAAGTCAAGAACAGGCCATTATGATTGGAACAAATACAGCTTTGCTAGATAATCCTCAATTGACTGTAAGAGAAGTGAAAGGAAAAAATCCATTGAGAATTACGGTAGACAAATGGCTTAGAATACCAAAGCAATTCAATTTGTTTGATAAAAGTACACCGACACTTATTTTTACTTCAGTAAACGAAAATTCACAAAACAATTTAGAATTTATTAAAATTGATTTTGAAAATGCTATTATTCCTCAAGTATTGGATGAATTGTACAAAAGAAATATTCAATCATTAATTATTGAAGGGGGAGAAAATATATTAAATAGTTTTATTGATGCTGGTTTATGGGATTCTGCAAGAGTGTTTATTTCTGAAAAAACTTTTGGGAAAGGTATTAATGCACCAGTTATGAAGCAACAACCTGTAATCAAAGAAAATATTAGTGGAGATAAATTACTTTTTTATGTAAGGGAATTTTAATTTTTATATAAATCGAAGCCAATTTCAACGCAAGTTCCTTTTTCGGAATAATTAACGATATCAGCTAACTTATTAATCAAAAATACGCCTCTTCCATTCGGCTCACCAATTCTTTCTGGACTTGTAGGATCAGGAACGGAAGTAAAATTAAAGCCTTCGCCTTCGTCTTTTATAGTAAAGCACAAATAACGATCTTCCTTTGTTTCAACAGTCAACCGAACTTTTTTAGAAGGATTAAATTTATTACCATGCTTAATAGCATTTGAAACTGCCTCATTTAAAGCAATCCAAATAAAATTGTAGTTCTCTTCAGAAATAGCATACTCTTCTCTAGCCTGTGAAATTAGCCTTTCAACAGTGAGCACGCTTTCCAAATTAGATTCTAAAACCATTTTTTGAGAAAGAGATTCAATATCAATATACCCAAGTAGCATTTTATAAATTTTAGCTAAAATATAATATTTTGACATAAAATCAAATATTTTTGGGTCAAAATTACACCCTATCTTAGCAATCGAAAATGCTGTTTGAAGACACCTATTTAACTATAAAAGAGCCATCAGAAGGCTTATACAAAGATCGCGGAAGCAAGTTTTTAGGCTTTGCTTTTCCTATATCCAATGAAGAAGAAGTAAAACAGCGATTAATAGAAATAAAAAAGCTGCACCCAAGCGCTACTCATCATTGTTATGCTTATCGGTTGGGAGCCGACAAACTTGCTTTTAGAGCAAATGATGATGGAGAACCATCTAATACAGCTGGCAAACCTATTCTTGGGCAAATACAATCGAACGACCTTACCAATATTTTATTAATTGTTGTCCGTTATTTTGGCGGAACACTTTTAGGAGTGGGTGGATTGATAAATGCCTATAAACTTGCAGCAGCTGATACTATTGCGAACTCTTCAATTATCGAAAAAACCGTGAACGATGTTTATGAAATCAGTTTCGATTATTTGCAAATGAATGATATAATGAAAATCATTAAAGATGAGGAGTTGAAAATACTCGGTCAAAATTCAGAATTAAAATGTTTGTTGACTTTTTCTGTACGAAAAAATAATTCATCAACTATTTATGACAGAATGAATAAAATAGAGGGGACAGAAATAAAATATTTAAAAACTATATAGATTTGTATATTCGTACCATGAAACTATTAAAAGAAATGTGCGCCATTCATGCGCCATCAGGAAATGAATCAGGAATGACAAAATTCCTATTAAAGTATATTGATAAGAATAAAAAGAACTGGAAAATAAAACCAAAAATTTATTCAGGAGAAGGATTTCAAGATTGTATTTTATTGGTTTTCGGAAAACCAAGAACAGCCATTTTTGCGCATTTGGATAGTATTGGATTTACGGTTAGATACGACAAACAGCTAGTAAAAATTGGCGGTCCGCGTTTAATTGATGGAATGGAATTAGTTGGTGAGGATAGCAAAGGAAAAATAGATTGCAAGCTTGTTGTTGGAAAAGATGGAAGTATTTCTTATAAATTTAAACGAGATATTGATAGAGGAACAGAACTTACATTCAAACCTAATTGGCGCGAAACAAAAAAACAAGTTCAATGTTGTTATATGGACAATCGTTTAGGTGTTTGGAATGCTTTGCAAGTAGCCGAAACACTAAAAGATGGAATCATTATTTTTTCTTGCTATGAAGAACATAGCGGAGGAACAGTTTCTTTCATTCAAAAATTTATTTACGAAAAATACAAAGTGAATCAAGCATTGATTTCTGATATCACTTGGGTTACAGATGGTGTTCCACATGGCAAAGGAGTAGCAATTTCTTTGCGTGATAGTTTAATTCCTAGAAGAAGTTATGTAAATAAAATTATTTCCATTGCTAAAAAAACAAAAATTCCCTTTCAATTAGAAGTAGAAGGTTCAGGAGGAAGTGATGCCAAAGAATTACAAATGGCTGAATATCCTTGGGACTGGTGTTTTATTGGAGCACCAGAAGACAATGTTCACACACCAGATGAGAAAGTATTTAAATATGACATCAAAGCGATGGTGAGTTTGTATAAAGTATTAATGGAGAAAATGTAATTACAATTTGTCAGCTAATCATTTTGTATTTCTACCCGATATCAGAATCGGATTACATCTATGAGAAAACAACTTAAAACAATTGCAATAATAGGCGGAGGACCATCCGGTTGTGCACTTGCCACCCTATTAAACAGAAAAAAATTTAAAGTTGGCGTATTTTATTTAGAAAAGCGTCCCGAAATCATTGTAGGTGAATCGTTAGTACCCGCTATCATTCCAATGTTACGTGAACTAGGAGTTGAAGATGAAGTAAAATCGTACAGCACTTATAAACCTGGAGCATCTGTTTGGGTGAATAAAGATGAAGAAGCAACTTCTCCTTTCAGTTACGGAGGTGGGAATCTTCCTCACTATGCCTACAATGTTCCAAGAAAAGATTTTGATAAAACGATCTTTGATCTTGCAGTAAGAGAAGGTGTTCAATTTTTTCCTCAGATAGCTAAGATCGAGAAAACAGGAAAAGGAGATGAATTAAAGTTAAGTGATGAAACCATAGCTGGAATAAATGATTTTTTTGGTGGACAACCTGACTTGATCGTTGATGCTAGCGGTCGATCAAGAACTATTTCGCGACTTCTGGATATTCCTACAAAAACGGGTTACAGAAAAGATGTTGCATTGTTTTCTCACATGTCGGGAACAGAAAAGATCGAACCGTTTAACATTCATCTTCACCGGCTCGAAAAAGGTTGGTGTTGGCGAATTCCATTGCCAGGAAGAACCTCTGTAGGAATTGTTATTAATCCTGAACACTTGAAAAAGTATGGTGCCACTAAGGAAGAGCAATTCGATAATTATTTAAAGAGTGAAGAAACTTTAAAAAAATTCACTTCTGCAGGGAAAAGAGAAACAGGTGTTGTTCAATACGACAACTACCAATTGATATCTCAGCAGTTATATGGATCAAACTGGGTAATAACAGGAGATGCAGGTGGCTTTCTCGATCCAATCTTTTCCTCCGGTTTATTTCTAGCAATCAAAGGCGCATTTCGTCTATCTCGTTTTATTGATGATGGCAGCAACCCTGATTATAAAACGTACCAAAAAGAACAGCTACATGAATTAGTTGTTTGGCAGAAACTAGTGGATACCTGGTATTCCGGACGATTGTTTACCCTTTTCAAAGTAGGACAAGATCGCCTAGATACCGCTTTTGGAAGATTTATCGGACCGCACATGCAAAAACATCTTACCCGAATATTTTCTGGTGAGGCGGTTTACAAACCATTTAGCAGAAGATTTTTAAATTTTGTAACCGGATCCATGATCGACATTATGAAAGTTGTTGGATTACACAAAAGGAATATTAAAGATCTAGAAATAAAATAATTGTATTTTCAGAAAAATGTTCTTATTTTGATTAACTTGCATTTTACTCATTTCAAAAAAAAATAGACATGAATAATTTGGATACTTTTATTGCTGTAACAACTGCGATTATATTCATCTTAATCGTTTCTCATATTTGTGGACGATTATTTCAATACCTCGGACAGCCGAAGGTTGTTGGAGAAATGATTTCAGGGGTTTTATTAGGACCAACCTGTTTTGGATATTTTTGTCCAGAAATTAGTGCAGAAATTTTTAGCAAGGATGTTATGCGTTTTCTTTTCGTCATAAGTAATCTTGGATTATCCTTTTATATGTTTTTAGTAGGTTCGGAAATTGACTTTAACAATTTCAATAAAAAAGTAATGAAGCGTTCATCTTTATTATCAGTTGTTGCAGTTATTTTTCCTTTTATTTTTGCTGCAGTTGCTGCAGGTTGGTATTTTGAAATATTTGCTATGCCTGGCATTTCACTTGTGTCGTTTTCTATATTCTTAGGCACCGCTTTTGCCATTACTGCTTTTCCAATGCTTGCAAGAATTTTACATGAAAAAAATATTTTAAACACTCCAATTGGGATTTTAACCATTACGTCAGCAAGTATTCAAGATGTTGCTTCATGGATTTTATTATCTTTTGTAACAGCTGCTGCTGCTCACAAAGGAATGGAAGCTGGTTATATTACTTTATTTGGTGGAATTGCATTTACAGCCATTGTATTTTTAATTGTAAAACCACTTTTAAAAATCATTGGAAAGCGTTCTCAAAAAAATGGCTTTTTAAATCAGCAAGATTTTGCAATAATCATAATCGCTTTGTTAGCTGCTGCACTTATAACCGACAAACTTGGCTTGTATTCTGTATTCGGAGGATTTATTTTAGGATTGGCTGTTCCACGTGATGCAGTATTTTTAAAAGGATTAGATAGTAAATTAAAAGACTTTACGGTCGCCATTTTACTTCCATTATTTTTTACTTTTTCTGGGTTGAATGCAAATATGTTAGTATTAGGTAACATTACTAATTTCATCCCAATGGTAATTATTGTATCCTTCGCATTCTTCAGCAAATACGCCTCTAGCACAATTGCGATGAAATTAACAGGATATAGCTGGAGAGAATCGTCTGCTATTGGAGGATTAACAAACGCTAGAGGATTGATGGAATTAATAGTTGCGAATATTGGTTTATCCTATGCTATCATCTCTAAAGACCTTTATTCTATTTTAGTTTTAATAGCCATCTTAACAACCTTATTTGCAATGCCTATTTATAATTTATCGATGGGGATAAAAAAGAAAAAGTAGTTCAAAATTATTTATAAAATAAAAAACTCCGATTGTTTATCATAATCGGAGTTTTTTTTAAATCATATTCTTTTGTTTGAACAAGGCACCTTTCAGGATATGGTATTTCAATGAAACCTCTACTCCACCATTATACTTTGATGTTTCTTTATAAGAAGAAACATTCACATCGTAAGAAACACCAAAAGTAAAATCCGACATTGTAAAAAACACTGAAGGAATAATTGCGTCCTTATAACGATAATAAACTCCAACACCTAAAGCTGATTCAGTTATTAATCCAGTAATTTTAGTGTCGTTTTTGAATCGGTAACGAATTGCGCAGCCTGCTGTGATTTCAGTAGCTTTACCTTGTTGAAAATAAATTAAGGAAGGAAGAAATGCAACTTTAGTTCCTGGTCGGTCTAAATGTGCATTCATATTTACAACCAATTTTCCATACAACTTTTCTGTAACAGAAAGATATTTTTGAGTAGGTTGATTTAAATGAAAGTAAGCTACACCGACATCAATTTTTCTTTTTTCATTTCTAGCAAATTTTACTTTTCCATTTGAATATTCATAATACAAACCTGCACCTAAATCCAAATAAAAGAATGAAGTAGTAGGAATCGTTTCATAGTTTGCAGCAGCAGTATTAAAACCTTCTCCGTCATATTGATTCCCCCAAAACAATCCAGCAATATTAGCTTTATGCTGAGCACCGCCAACCATAAGCCCCATAGAAAATTTACTCTCTTTACTAACAGGAAGAATTGCAGCTAAACAAATATTTGCTTGAGTTAAACCAAAATTAGAATCGCCTGCTTTATCACTAAAAAAATTAATTCCAGCACCCAAATGCGCATTTTTTTCTTTCTTATCAAACAAAGGCATATCCACAGAAGCAGCAACTGTATTAAACGCATTGCCCATTGCGGACCATTGGTTTTTATAGTTTACAATACCTCTAACATAACCACTATAAACGCCAGTTGCTCCTGGGTTTAATAATTGTGGCGTTTCGTTATACTGCGAAAAATGAACGTCTTGCGCAAAAGAAAAAAATGTGCAAAATGAAAAAACGATGACGATCGATTTATTTTTGAAATTCATAAATTCAAATTAACGAATAAGCGTAATGTTTCCTTTTTTCTCAACTCTAGAACCATCTGGCATTATACCAGAAACTCTATACGCAAATACTCCTGGATTACACGGCTGTCCTATAAATGTTCCATCCCAACCTGATGATCTGTCATTCGTTTTAAATACTTCTTGTCCCCAACGATTATAAATATGGAAATCTAATTTATCAATGCTACCTAATACAAATAAAATATCATTGTTGTTATCACCATTTGGAGAAAAAACATTTGGTATTCCAACTTCTGAACCGCCTTGTGGTTCTGACGTTAAACGGAATACAGCTATCACATTTTCTGTGGTAGTAAATGACACTTCTGCTGTATCATTTGTAGTACTTGGTGTTGGAGTGTGACTAGGCATTTCCCAATGATCAAAAACGTATGGACTATTTGGAGTTGCTTTTAATTTGGTTACAATTCCACCAAAGTAAGTTCCTGAATAAATATAAGAAGAAGGTGTGATACTATTGATTTGTATATTACCAGCACCGGCAGGTTGAACATCAAATGTAACAGTATATGGACCGGTAAGAGAATAACAATCGATTAATCCTTGAGTTAAAGCAGTACAGCGTTGATCAACTTCAGCTCTGAATGCTGCGGCATTCGCTTTCCAGGTAGAATAAGATCCTCCCCATTTTGCACACTGTGCTGTCATTTCAGGATCAATCACAGCAACCATGCTATCTAACAATGGCAATGCAAATGAGCAATTCAACTTTGTATTCATTAAATCGATGTAACGTGCTTGATAATATTGTTGGAAATCGGGATTAGCCATCAAAGCATTTAAAATTTGTGTATGCCCTTGCCCGCCCGGATCCGGCAAACCTTCCACATTACAAGGGTCAGCATTTGGTGATGGATCAGGAACTCCCGTATAATTAATGTAGTGACCTAAAATAGCATCCATATCCCAAAGTGTGTAGCGCCATTTCTTTTTATCTCCGGCAGGATCTAAACCTCTCCACCATGCTGTATTCCAATCCAACCAATCAGAAGTAACTAACCAGGAATTGAACACAAAATAATCTACAAAACTTTTGATATTAAAAATACTGTCAACGTATGCATAGTTAGCAGGGACTGCCATACTATTTGATGTAATATAATTTCGAATTGTATTCCAATCCGTTTGTGCTTGTGGTCCACCATATGCACTCCATGTTCCACCCCAAGTTTGAAGAAATTGCACATTAGGATCATCTTGTTTATAATAATAATCTGTAAAATCTAAATCATCAATTTTTTCACGAACATCATAAACGCCCCAATATTGTCCGTTCAAATAAACAATTGCAGGAGCCCAAGAACGCTCGTCCATGCGCAAATCCGCACGTTGAGAAAGTGTGTGTGCGTATGAATCTCTTATATGTGCAGGAGCTCCAGGCGCATAAGGATAATTATCATTTGCTGCGGCTTTAAAAATTAATCGTTGAAATGAGCTACGACCAGTATTCACAAATATTGGAGAATTCACGGCATAATTATATCCCATTTCATCTCTTGAAACATAGTCGAATCCTCTTTGATTGTATGCCCATGAATCATTTCCATGCTCATTTGTTTCACCATTTGTTTCTGCAATTAATACTTTTGCTTTGTTGTAATATTCCAGGCCAGTTTCTGCAGTTAATTGAGTTCCATTTAATAAATCATCAGTTAAATCGCCATAAACAGAAACAACAGGAACAGTATGTGTTTGATTAATGAAATAAGTATTGCTTTCAATAAAACTTGCAGGTTCCAAAGGATTTGTACTAAAAGCTTTTGCTCTTACTACAGTTGTAGAAGAAATATTTACAGGAACAGTATAGGCTGTAGATGCAGCAGTTGGAATAGAACCATTTGTTGTGTATCGAATTGTTAATCCAGCTGTAGCAGTAATAGCAACTGTTTGAGCGCCTCCGTAAAATCCGGAAGCAACACTCATTGTTGGTTTACTTGCATATTCCAACTTTGCTCCTGTATTATTAGCCATAAGTGTCGGCGTAGTAAATACCGACCAAGTAGCAGCACCATTTGTAGTTCTACCTCTTGAATGATTTGCTTGAGTTGGGTTTAAAGGAATTCCATCAATAATAGTTCCCGCAGGATCTGCAAACACAATATCTTCAGGTTTAGTTTGAGTAAATTTTATTCCAGCATGTATATTTCCAGCAACAACCATATTTCTGCCGGATGCCCAAATTCTTAAAAAGCCTCCTGCAGTAATTGTAACTCCTGCTGGAATTGGCCATTTCGTAGGATTACTAATTTTATCGCTAATATAATAACCTGTTAAAGTAACCGAGGTTGCTCCAGCATTATATAACTCTATCCAATCGGGTGTTTGCCCGAAATTATCTGTTATACCCATGTTTGAACAAGAGTATTCATTTATCATCACTTGACTATTTACTTTACTAGAATAACAAAGCAGTAGCAAAGCAAAAGAGAATATCAGGAGGTGATTTTTTAACTTCATGAAAAATGAATTTAGTGGATAAATTAATTCATCTAATGTACAATAATTATATTGATTTTTATAAGATTAGATGAACACTAGGATATTCATAAAAAAAAGGCATCGAAAAATAATTTCGATGCCTTTTTATGAATTTTAAAGTGCTAGAATTTAACACTGAGCCCTATTCCGATATTAAATCCATTTCCTTTAAGCTGATATTTCCAATTATTCTCATCATTCAAATTCGAATCTGCTTTATTTGAAAAAAGGAAGCTAGGATAATTGTAGCCCATATACCCAACATGAAAAGCCAAGCCAATATGCTGCTCCTTCCCAAAATAAACTTTTGGCATCAAAAGAATTCCATAATTAATTCCATTATCTTTTCCCATTGCACCGCTATTATCTTTAGAAGAGGGATCAGTATCTGGATTATTCTGAGAATATTTGAAATTTGAATATCCCATAGTTAAACAGAGAGGCATATCAAAACGTTTTCCTTTAACCAAATGAAAATTCACATTCAAACCAAAATCAATTGAACGAGCACTGGGTTTATATGAATAAGTAACTTTCGCAGGTGTATAGACTGTATCATATTGTGTTTCTTGAATGTATTTAGAATAACCAAAACGAAAACCAATTCCCAACCAATTGGTAACACCATATTAACCCGTTAATCCGAAAATTGTTGCACCAGCACCATCAGTCGTGTCTTCTACCACTCTTCTTTTTGCGCTTTCGATTGACATTGTTGTTGTATTCCAATAATTATAATCCTCATCGTATTCTGCATGTACTTTGGTTTTATAAATAGCGAATCCAATACTTGGGTCAATCGTAATTGAACCTTTATGAAAAGCTTTGTCTTCCTGTGCATTTATTATACTATACGAGAAACAAATTAAAAGAAGCGGAAGAAGTGTTTTTTTATTCATTTTTAATGTTTTTTTAGTAGATACTTTGTATTGAATAAAGGATTTATCACACTAAAATTAGAACAATTTTAAGAATTAAACATCATTTGCATAAAGTAAATCGATAAGGTTATTAACAATATGCCAATAAAATCTAGAACAAAACCTGTCTTCAACATATCATTTACCTTTATTCGTTTAGTACCAAAAACAATAGTATTTGCACCAGTTGCTACAGGAAGCATAAATCCTAAAGAAGCAGCCAAGGTTGCAGGAACCATTAATAATAAAGGATTAATATCCATAGAATGTTGAACAGCAATTAAAACAGGTAACATTAATTGAATACATGCTACGTTGGAAGCAAATTCACTTATTATACAAACGAGAATACACATAGTAAAAATCAGCAAATAAATATTTGTATCAGGAGTAAATTTTAATTGCGTTGCCAACCATGTACTCAAACCAGATAATTCAAATCCTTTTGCAAGGGCAAATCCTCCTCCGAAAAGCAAAATAATGTCGAAAGGCAATTTTGATACTTCGCTCCAAGTCATCAAAGCTCTGCCCTTTTCTGCTTTAGATGGAATCAAGAATAACAAAATTGCCATAAAAATTGCAATGGTGCTATCCTGCAAAAAATCTTTATTTGGAAAAATACTCCAATTACTCCAGCCTAAAAATTTAAAAGCGCCGAAATCGATATCTGCACGGGTAAACCACAATACGGCAGTTAAAACAAAAACAAGTGACACCAATTTTTCTTCGTAACTCATTTTTCCTAACCGCTTATATGTATCAGAAAAATATGTTTTTTCAATTGCTAGTGTTACATCTTTCTTGATAAACATTTTTTTCAAAACAAAAAATGCTAAAAACAAAAATATAATCGCAATAGGAAAACAAATTTTAAACCACACAAAGAAATTCATATCATGGTTATCAGGAAATTTTTCGTTGTATTCTCTTAAAAAAATCATATTCGTTGGAGTTCCGACCAATGTTGACATTCCCCCTATTGTTGCTGAGTAAGCCAAACCAATTAATAAAGCAGAAGCCATTTTATGAGAATGATGTTCTTCTTTAAAATGCTGTTCGATTTGAACAATCACTGCTAAAACAGCAGATAATAACATCATTACTGTGGCTGTATTTGATATCCACATGGAAATTAAAAATGAAGTAAGCATTACCCCAAATAAAATTCGGGAAGGACTTGTTCCAACAAGCATCAAAATTTTTAAAGCTATGCGTTTATGTAAATTCCAACGCTCAATAGCAAATGCAATAATAAATCCTCCTATAAAAAGGAATATAATTGGATCCATGTATTGAAATGCTGCTGTTTTAGAATCTGCAATTCCTAAAACTGGAAGTAAAATGATAGGAAGTAAAGCAGTAACGGCTAAATGAAGAGCCTCTGTTAACCACCAAACTGCCATCCAAACAGCCACTGCTGCCATTCTTGTAACCAATGGATTTCCTGGCATTAAATCGCAGCCAAAAAATATAATTACAGCTAATAATGGACCTAAAATTAATTTTATTTGTTTTGCAGAAATCATATTCTGTTTTTTGCTCTGAAATTATTTTTAGTTTTACAATCGGATAATAAAACAAACTTAAGCATATTCTTTATTATTGACATATTAATTAACAAGAATGAGCGGACTAAGAATTATTTTTATGGGTACTCCCGAATTTGCTGTGGAGTCGCTCGATATACTTGTTAAAAACAATTATAATATTGCTGGCGTAATTACAGTTCCTGATAAACCTGCTGGTCGCGGACAAGAACTTAATGAATCAGCAGTAAAAAAATATGCTTTAGAAAAAGGATTAACTATTCTTCAACCAGAAAAATTAAAAGAAGAAAATTTCCTTAAACAACTACGAGAATTAAAAGCTGATTTACAAATTGTGGTTGCGTTTAGAATGTTACCAGAAGTTGTTTGGAACATGCCACGCTTGGGAACGGTAAACCTTCATGGCTCACTATTGCCGCAATACAGAGGAGCTGCTCCAATTAACTGGGCAGTAATAAATGGCGAAAAGGAAACTGGTGTCTCCACATTTTTACTACAACAAGAGATTGATACTGGTAAAATAATTTTTAGAGAAAAAACTCCGATTGGCGAAAATGAAACTGCCGGAGAAATTCATGATCGTTTAATGATTATTGGGGCCAACCTAATTTTAAAAACGGTAAAAGCAATTGAAGAAAATGTTTATCCTCAAATTGACCAAGCAGAATTTATAGCAAAAGGTGAACAAGAAAAACATGCTCCTAAAATATTTAAAGAAGATTGTAAAATTGATTGGAATAAAAATGTTGCAGAAGTGCATAATTTTATTCGTGGCTTAAGCCCATATCCATCAGCCTTTTCGAGTTTTATTGCTCCTGATAAAAAAACCTATTCGGTAAAACTATTTAAAACAGAAATTGAAAATTGCACCCATACATATATTATAGGTAGCATAATAACGGATTCAAAAAACCATTTGAAGATTTCAGTTAAAAATGGATTTATTTTGGTAAAAGAACTACAATTGGCCGGAAAGAAGAAAATGGCTACAACTGAATTCTTAAGGGGCTTTCCGATGAACAATGACTGGAAATCAATCTAATAATTTACTGATTTTTAATACTTCATACCTTTACTAACGCTCATTATTAGACTACTAAGAGTCTACATTATAGCAATAAAAGTCAGTTCCATTTTCGTATTTCCTGAACAATAGCTATATATACCATTACAGGCTTAGTTATTAACAAAAAGGTTACTTATCAACAATTTTTGCTTTTTTTAGCTCTATATGTTGCACAGATATTGAATCTTACTAATTTTGTTTTATAATTAATTGTTAAACCCTTTTAAAACAAAACAAAATGAACAAAGCAGAATTGGTTGACGCTATCTCTTCAGAAGCGAAATTGACAAAAGCAGATGCTCAAAGAGCATTAGATGCATTCGTAAACGCTACAACAAAAGCACTTAAAAAAGGTGACAGAGTTGCATTAGTTGGATTCGGATCTTTCTCTATCTCTAAAAGAGCTGCTAGAGTTGGTCGTAACCCACAAACTGGAAAAGCTATTAAAATTGCTGCTAAAAAAGTAGCTAAATTTA
>CAMCUO010000073.1 GCA_945879015.1 Chitinophaga pinensis
AAATTCAAGTTGATTGTCCACATGTCGACTATACAACTTCTCCCAATTGGTTTTATTAGAAAGTTCGCGTTCTAATATTTCTTTCTTTTCTGTTTTAAATGGATTGTAATTTTCATCAACCTTGATAGTCGGCTGCTTGTAAATGCCATCAACAGGCTTTAATGGCATGTTGTACAAATGAGCTTCTTGATCAAAATCCAGACTAGGAGAAATATTGAATTGTCCGAGTGATTTTTTTACTGCCGAACGTAAAAATGCATAAATCGCTTTTTCATCTTCAAATTTTACTTCTGTTTTTGTTGGGTGAATATTTATATCAATAGATTTTGGATCCACATCCAGCATTAAAAAGTACGAAGCAAAACTATCTGTTGGAAGCAATTGCTCAAATGCCGATTGAACTGCATGATGTAAATAACCATTTTTGATAAAGCGTTTATTCAAAAAGAAAAACTGTTCACCACGTGTTTTCTTAGCAAAATCAGGTTTTATTACAAATCCTTTGATTTTAACTATGCCCGTGTTTTCTTCAACAGGAACCAATCGCGAATTATAAGAACTTCCAAAAAGCCCCATCAATCGTTGTTTTAGCGAACCCGATTCTAAATGAAAGATTTCTGTATTGTTATGATGAAAACTAAAAGCTATTTCTGGATTAGGAATACTCACTCGATGAAATTCATCAATGATGTGGCGCAATTCTACTGAATCTGTTTTTAAGAAATTTCTTCTGGCAGGAACATTAAAAAATAAATTCTTAACGGAAATGGAAGTTCCTTCGGCACAACTAACTGTTTCTTGACGTTTCAATTCACTTCCTTCAATGTCGATTTGAACACCTACTTCATCGCCAATGCGTTTTGTTTTTAGTTCAACTTGTGCAATAGCAGCAATGGAAGCCAAAGCTTCGCCACGGAAACCCATTGTTCGGATGGCAAATAAATCTTCTGCTTTCTGAATTTTTGAGGTCGCGTGTCGTTCAAAACTCATACGAGCATCGGTTTCAGTCATTCCGCAACCATTATCGATTACCTGAATAAGTGTTTTTCCAGCATCCTTTACAATCAATTTAATCTTTGAACCGCCAGCATCCAATGCATTTTCCATCAATTCCTTTACAGCAGAAGCGGGTCGTTGAACCACTTCCCCTGCAGCAATTTGATTGGCTACTGAATCGGGTAGAAGATGTATAATGTCTGGCATAATTGTTCTAATTCACAGTATCATTAAGATTAAGAATTCAGTACTTATAGTCTTCGACTCAGCTCAGACTGAAAATTCAGTTTTCACAATGAGCGGAGTCGAAGTGCGTACGAAGAAATCATCTATCGATAGATTTTCTTAATGACAAAGCTAATTCCTACAAAAATAATACTAATTCATCGAATAAATGCAGGTGAAAGCAGGAATGATAGGCTGTAATAGTAACGGCTGTTGTAAGTGCTTTAGTGGTAAGTGTTTGTAGGGTTTTTCTACTACATTTTAGTTTTCAACACTTCCCATAAATTGATGTCGAACCATCGATGCAAATAGATGACGAAAAGGATTCCAAAAATGGCGATAAAAGATAAAAGCAAACCTATGTTTTTCCCAAAGGAATTACTCCCTGAAACCAATACACGAGCGACTAATAACTCAATTTTCGGTTTCATATAGCTGTAGGCTGGAACAAGAATAAAAACCAAAGTCAACATGGCTATTCCTGTGAATTTGTAAGGATTTATCCCTATGTCGTAATGCACAATATAGTCGGTAACGAAGCCTGTGATAAGGTTTAGCATTAGTACGCTTATCATTAAGACCATTAGGTTGAAGAGTTTTTTATACATAGTACGGATAACGAATTTTTACGAATTTACGAATCAACCTCAAGCTAAGATTGGTTGCAAGAATATGTTTTTAACACTTTCATCTTAACAAACATGACTCCCTCGAAATCGTCATCCCTAGGGATCTCACGGTTAGCAAACTTAATCACCCATTCTTGAGAGATTGCCACATCCCGCGAAAATGCAGGACTCGCAATGACTCTAAGTATAATGATTCAGTTTGGAAATTACTCATTAACATCCTTTCGTTGAAAAGTATAAGATACTTTGGAAGAAGACTTAATCTTACAAGTTAACTTAGCATCATAATTGCAGAGCTACATCAAATTTATTTTTTGTTAATGAAAAAAATCATCTTCTATATACTTTCTTTTTTTGTTTTTATTTCTCTGAGTTTTATTCCGAAAGCAAGTGTGCAGGAGCCACCATTTTATTCAACTAATACTCGTTGGGCAGATTCTGTTTTTAAAACATTAACACCTGATGAAAGATTGGCGCAATTATTTATGGTTGCTGCATATTCGAACAAAGACAATGCACATGTAAAAGAAATAAAAGACTTAGTAGATAAATATAAAATTGGTGGATTAATATTTTTTCAAGGCGGACCAGTTAGACAAGCAATTCAAGCGAATTGCTATCAGTCGTGCTCCAAAGTTCCTTTGTTTATGTCGATTGATGCAGAATGGGGATTGGCTATGCGATTGGATAGCACAACAAAATTTCCTCGTCAAATGACATTAGGGGCCATCCATGATGATTCATTGATTTATGAAATGGGCTTTGAAATTGCAAGACAATGCAAACGCTTAGGAATGCAAATTAATTTTGCTCCCGTTGTAGATATCAATAACAATCCATTAAATCCTGTTATTGGAAATCGTTCTTTTGGTGAAAACAAATACAACGTTGCAAAAAAAGCATTGATGTATATGAATGGAATGCAAGACAATAAAGTACTTGCCAATGCAAAACATTTTCCTGGTCATGGTGATACCGACAGCGATTCACACAAAACATTGCCAACCATCAACTCGTCCCGCGAACGATTGGATACTTTGGAATTATATCCTTTCAAAGAATTAATTGCGCAAGGATTGGGAAGCTTGATGGTGGCACATTTGAGTATTCCAGCTTTGGATACAACACACAACCAGCCATCCACACTTACTAAAAAAATTGTAACAGGTTTATTGAAGGATACCTTAGGATTTAAAGGATTGATTTTTACCGATGCTTTAAACATGAAAGGTGTAAGTAAATTTTATAAACCAGGAGAAGCGGATGTAAAAGCACTTTTAGCGGGTAACGATGTTTTGCTTTTTGCAGAAGATGTTCCAACTGCCATAGCAGAAATTAAAAAAGCTATTGAACTCGGTGATATTTCTCAAGAAGAAATTGATAAACGTTGCATGAAAATATTATTGGCAAAACAATGGGCGGGATTGAATCATTATTCAAAAATAAAATTAAAAAATCTGTATGAAGATTTGAACACTCCGAATGCAGAATTGATTAATCGCAAACTGACAGAAGCATCGCTTACTTTATTGCAGAATAAAAATGATATTCTTCCATTACAGCATTTAGATTCTGCAAAAATTGCTTCTGTGTCGCTTGGTTACAAAGCTTTGAGCATCTTTCAACAAACGCTTTCAAATTATTCTGCAGTAAAACATTTTGGTGTAGATAAAGATGCAAAGGCTCCAGCATTTGATACAGTGCTTTCTCAATTAAAAAATTATGATCCTGTTATTGTTCACATCAATAACACCAATAACAAACCGGATAAAGATTTTGGATTGACTCCGCAAGTTTTAGCTATGTTGAAAGCAATTATAAAAGAGCACAAAGTAATTGTGAACGTAGCTGCAAATCCTTATATACTAGCAAAATTGGATAGCATTCAATTAGCGGAAGCTGTGATCATGAGTTATGAGAACAGTGATTACAGTGAAAGTTATTCCGCACAATTAATTTTTGGCGGAGTAGGATCAACAGGGAAATTACCTATTACAGCCAGTCAATATTTTAAAGTAGGAACAGGAATTGACACCAAGCCTGTCCGTTTAAAATATACCATTCCTGAAGAATTGGGATTTGATTCTAAAAAGTTGGCGAAGATCGACAGCATTGCCATGAGCGGAATAAAAGAAAAAGTTTTTCCGGGTTGTCAGGTCTTGGTTGCCAAAGACGGAAAGATTATTTATCAAAAATCATTTGGTCACCATGCTTACGATACAAAAATAAAAGTGAAGAACACGGATCTGTATGATATTGCTTCCATCACTAAAATTGCGGCTTCTACGGCATCTTTGATGAAGCTGGTTGACGAAGGGAAAGTGAATCTAGACAATCCATTGTGTTATTATATGCCTGAGTTGGAAGGCAGCAACAAGCAAAATATTGTTATCCGTGAAATGATGACACATCAGGCGGGATTAAAAGATTGGATCCCGTTTTGGATCAGAACAGTGAATAAGGATGGAACGTATAAAGACGGGATCTATAATAAAACTCCAAACGATTTATTTTACAAACGTGTGGCTAATGATTTATACATCAATAAAAATTATGAAGACACGATCTATAAACGCATAATAGAATCACCTGTAAAAGATGCAGGGAAATATTTGTATAGTGATTTAGGATATTATTTTCTGAAAAAAATTATTGAAAAGGAAACGCAAAATGCATTGAATGTGTATGTGCAGAATTCTTTCTATGGGCCGTTAGGATTGACAACAATGGGTTACAAGCCTTTGGCGAAATTTGAGTTGAACAGAATTGTTCCTACAGAATTTGATGCAAAATTCAGAAAACAGCAAGTACACGGTGATGTACACGATCAGGGAGCAGCGATGTTGGGTGGAGTAGGCGGTCATGCCGGATTATTTTCCAACTCCAATGATTTGGCTGTGATGATGCAGATGTTTATGAATTATGGAACTTACGGAGGAAAACGGTATATCGATTCTACAACAATTTCAAAGTTCACCGAGTGTCAATATTGCATCGATAATCAAAACAGAAGGGGAATTGGATTTGATAAACCGGAAATGAATCCCGATAAAGATAGTCCGGTTTGTAAAGCTGTTTCCTATATGAGTTTCGGTCACGCAGGTTTTACAGGAACATTGGCTTGGGCTGATCCTAAAACCGGGATCATTTATATTTTTCTATCCAACAGAGTTTATCCCGATGCGGATGACAATAAACTTTCCAAATCAGGGATTCGTGGAAAAATCCATGCAGTGATTTATGATGCTGTGAAGTAAATTCATAAAGTTTTCTTTCTTTTCCGTTGTTAATTGTTTTGTATATGTTCTTGATTATCAACAATATGTGTAGTCTGTTACCTGTTTGTGTTACTATGACATCCAAACACAACAACGATGTCAAAAAAACACTTTACAATTCTTCTGCTGAGTTTCTTTATTGGAATTTCTATTCACGCGCAGCACAATTATCTGCTCTTCGATTATTCCATTTCACATTTTAAACCTTCGCAAGCCAGCGGAACTTCTTCTGCACTTTTGGGAAAATTAAATCGCTGCGAAGGAAAGTATGTTGGCGGATCTTATCATTTTGCCTGGAGACGCAGAAATGAAATCGGGATCGGAATGGGCTTAAGTAAGATCAACTATCAAAAAGAATGGTTAGGTGTTTTTCCTGAAAGCAATCAATTTGGTATTGCAACAGTGAACGGACAAATTGATTACTGGAGTTTTCCTGTTTCCTATACCTGGATCAATGGTTATGGCCGAAATACTTATGCGAGATTTACTCGCTTTAAAAGAGACCGATTTCATTTTGGATTCACAATCACCTACACACCTTCTTTCATCGGAAAAAATTCCTTCTCCGTAAATACCCTTGGAGGTGCCGATCACAACACATTCCTTTCAAGCTTCAATAGTAACGAACAAGCCTTTCAACATTCTTTAACGGTCGGACTTTCTGATCAATTTTATCTTTTAGAGAACCGCCTTCGCCTGGATCTGGAACCTTATGCGGGAATGGGAAGCGGTTTTTTTAAAGAAAGCGGAACTAATATTAATAATATCAGTTATGGTTTGCGATTGCGGATTGGTATCAAAGCAAAACTACCTCACATCCGTATTGAAAAAGAAGTGAATACTGGAAATGCGGAAGAGAAGAAGAAACAACTGGAACAAAAACAAAAAGAAATTGAAGAACAAATAAATAAAAGTAAAAACCCTAAATAAAAAAATCATGAAGACTACAATCAAACTTTTAATGTTGACATTGCTTATAGCGGTGTCGGCTAAAGCACAACAAGTTCACCATGGTGATCTGGCTGCTAACGGTTCACTTTATCTCAGAGCAGAACCTGTCAACAATTTTTTGCCCGATAAAGCAGGAAATATTTATTACTATATGCATTTGCAAGGAGTACAAAAAACATTGGCTGAAACAAAAGAAAATATTCCATTGAATATTTCCGTTGTGCTCGACCGCAGCGGATCAATGGAAGGAGATAAATTGAAATACTCCAAGGAAGCTTTAAAATATATTGTGAACAATCTGGATAACAATGATGTAATCTCCATTGTATTATACGAAACAGGTGTAGAAGTATTTCTTGAACCACAACGGTTGGAAGATAGAAAAGGTTTGTTGGACAGAATTGACAGGATCACAACTGCAGGCTCTACCAATCTGGAAGGCGGAATCCGCAAAGGTTATGAACTTGTAAAAAGTGCAAAAAAATTAATCGGTACTGAAATGGTCAATCGGGTTTTGTTGCTTTCTGACGGACTTGCAAATGTAGGATTAACGGATTCTGAAGCATTGGCAGCCATAACTAAAAATCATTTCGAAGAACATCACATCTCTATTTCTACTTTCGGAGTAGGGAATGATTACAACGAAAATCTGATGGCGAAGATCGCTTTGCAGGGCGGTGGAATGTACTATTTTATTTATTCTCCTGAAAAGCTGCCTTCAATATTCAATGAGGAATTAAAAGGAATGTCGAAAGTGATCGCAAAAAACACCATGCTGAAAATTAAGTTTCCTGCAGATCAATTGACTTACGAAAGAACATTTAATTTCAACAGCAATTTAAAAGGAAATGTATTGGAGATCAGTTTCAACGACCTTTTTGCCGAGGAACAAAAATCAATTCTGATCTGTTTTAAAACCAATGGAAAACCAACAACTCCTCTTACGATTGAGTGCACATTGGAGTATTCAAATGCGAATGTTGATCCTTTGGCAGCTATCACGGATGTCAGAAAATCCTTAATGAGACCTGCTGTAGATGATAAAGAGTACGACAGCGGTTATAATCATGCGGCAAGTGAAGGGTATGCGCTTGGGATAACTCAGGAATTGTACGACAAAGCAGTGGAGAATGCAAATGCAGAACATTATGTTGAAGCTAAAGTTGTTGTGAAAGAAGCACGCGACATTCTGGATGTTCATTTCAAAAAGGTGGGTGAAAATGTTTTTTTACGTGAATTCGATAAACAATTATCAGAGTATGCGTTGTTGATAGATGATATGAAAGACATGGACAAGGAAACATTCCGTTACAATGTTAAGTTGAGTAAAGAATATGGAATGAAAAGAAAGATCCGTTCAAAATTTTAAGAAATAAATTGCATATCTTAGTATACCCGTCCGAGAACGGGTATACTCTATATGTTTGATGTCAATTCCATTCTGAAGAATAAAGGCGAAGAAACGGTTGCGTTGCTGTATGAGCGTTACGGAAAGAAGCTCTATGGCTATGCTATTACTAAATGGAAGGTAAGTGAAGATGATTCCTGGGAGTTGATCTACAAAACACTTTACAAAGTAATGAATGTGGCAGACCAATATACTTTTCAGGATGAAGGGAAATTCATTGGTTTTCTTTTTAAAGTTTTTATAAACTATTTAAGAAATCATTACCGTGATACGAAAGCAAAAGGAATTGTGACTACCGAGTTACTCGAAAAACATGAGAAGATCAGCAGCGATAGAAAAGAAAATGAAGAGGAAAAAGAAAGTACGAGTCCGCTCATGAGATGTCTCCAGAAAGTCTTGGCATTATTGGAAGATTGGCAGCGTGTTCTATTATTGATGCGTGCGCAGGATTATTCATATGAAGCTATTGCAAAATATGTTGATCGTCCGGGCGACCAATTGAAAGTATATCACATGCGCTTTAAAAAAGTTGTGACGGACAAAACGAATGAGTGCATGAATAAAAACGAATGAAGGATCTGAGTTCCATAAATGAAAATGAATTGGACGGAGCCTTAAATGCTTTGTTCCTGAAAACCTACAGTCGGAAAGAGGATGAGGATCTTGCTCGTTTTTGTTTGGATGAAGATTTTCAGGTTGTTATCAATTCAAAAAAGGAAGCAGAATTGCTTGCCCGCTTGAATGGAAAACAAGGTGGAGGGAAAAATATAATCTTGTGGTCATTGGCTGTTTTACTAATCTCTGTTTTATTAGTTGTTTTGTATAATACTAAGAGTGCTGAGCAAAAAGTAGTTGCTACTTCTTCTCAAATTAAAGGTGACGCTCCTGAATCTCAGGGCGAGCCGAATCAACTTGTTTCTTCAACTCTGTCTTCAAATAGTGACAAAAAGGAGCAAGAGAAAACTGCAGACAATTCTTCTTCATTTGTTACTGTTACCCACCAGGGAGGAAATCCCGATATTGGATTCCCGTATGTTGAACCGATCATTCCGCCTGTGCCCAATATAGAACCTGCAGAAGAAAAAGTTCTTCCATATTTTAGTAAAGAAGGATTGTCACACTTTTCGAAAGTAAAAGAACGTATCATTCAGAAACTGGTTAAGATTGATGATTTGCTTTACGGCAAAACAGCTCCTGGTTCTACAATGTATAAGAATGCTGAAGTAATTGTTCCTCCTTTTGTAATGAGTAATTTTCCAGTGACGAATCTAGAATACAAAACTTTTTTAGCCGACTTGGTAATGCAGGGAAGATTTGAAGAAATGAAAAAGTGTCTCCCCAAAGAAGAAGTATGGAAAGAATATGGTTTCAATAATCTTGCGAAGAATTATTTTTCAAATGAGATTTACAATGATTTTCCTGTTGTGAATGTAAATACAGAAGCCATTGCAATTTATTGCGAATGGTTACAAGTAGAGTGTAATGAACAATTGGCGGCATCTGCAGCAGCTTCGGCAAAGTTCTCTAAAACAAAAAAACCAACGGCTAAAAAGAAACAAGTGATTGTGCGTCTTCCTTATGATTACGAATGGATTTATTCTGCCGATGCAGCATTTGCACTCATTCCTGATTGTCAGAACGGCTACAATACCATTTATGATCCTAGTGAAGGTTTGGTGGACAAAGGTTTTTTTAAACGCACTTCACAGGTGAACAAAATCGACAAGAGCAAAGAAACTCCTATGGATAAACTTTCGGATGTGAATCGTTTTGGAATGACAGAAGAAGAAATAATTGAAATCTATAAAAAAGCAATCAACTATAAAGATGTAAAATCAAAAAGCACAGGCAATCCTGCCTCTCCTGAATCCTATCCTGATAATGTAGAAGCATGTTGTCTGGCCGGACACGTAAGCGAACTTATCAAAAGTAAAGATGGTGCAATGACTGTTCGTGGCTGCTGCTGGAAAGACAAAGAGGAATATTTGAAGATGATGGAAGTTTACAATAAGAATGGCGCTTCTCCATTTATTGGTTTCAGAGTGGTGATCTTGAATTCGGAGAGAGGGAGTGATAAAAATCCGTTTTGGTAGATGGCCTCTAAAGGATAAGTGACCTTGCCAAATTTGTTTTATTCCAAATTGCGCCAGTTGATTTTATTCTTTTAGACCCTTTTTACAATATTTCACAAAATCGACTCTTTTCCGCACTTAAATTCTGCATCACTTTCATTGCAAAATTTATTCTTTAATAATTTTTTTAGTTATAAATCCGTTTTCATAAGATAATTCTACAAAATAGACACCAGTTTTTAAAGCAGATATATCTAAATCCTTAGATTGCATCCAAACCAATCCGTTCGTTCTTTCAGAATATACAGTCACACCTAAAACATTTTTGATTTTAATATTAACTTCCCCACTTTGCTGAAATTGAAATTCCAAAGAAATGTATGATGTTGCAGGATTGGGTGAAATTAGTATTGAATTACTCTGATCAAATTGACTTATTGCTGTAGAAAAGGAGACTAAAACAGAATCACAAGAAACGCAGCCACTTAAGTCTGTTACGCAATAATTATAGGTTCCTGGACATAGGCTATTAATAGTCGGTGTTGTTTGCCCACCAGGAGTCCAAGTAAATGTATAGCCAGCAGTACCACCTGAAGGAGATATAGAAGCCGAGCCATTACAGCAGCTAAAACATGAGGCATAAACAATTGATTCAACCGTTGAAATTGGAGATGGTTCTGTGATAGTAGCAAAATAGTCTTGCGAGGTTCCGACTGCGTCAATAACATTACATTTATAATCTCCAGCAATTAAATCACAGCCTCCGCATGGCAGCAGGTCCCAAGAAGTTCCATTCCATCGATACCAAGCATTATACACATAAGGTGGAACACCTCCAGAAGCATTAGGAACAAAGTAACCATTACTTCCACCATTACAGGTGACGTTCAGAATTCCAGGTCCACCTGTCGAGCAGTAACAGGGTTGAATCCATTCAAGTTCATCAATGGTGAAGCCAAAAAGACCTGCCCATTCCGATATCTCCGGATATTTATAATTTAACTCTGCGACATAACTATTATTGTCGAAGGTTCTAATTTTATTAGCGACACTTTCAAAGCCTGTTGAAATAATTAGTTGACCAACAGCGCAAGCCGAGCCAAATTTGTCAATAAAATAAGGGGTACGATCCACAAAATCAGTATTCTTTGGAAACTGGCCTTTCTCCCAATAGCTATGTAAAATGTTCAAACACCTTTCTCTGTTAAACTTTTGTTCAGTCGTCAAATTACAGTTTTTGATGTTCCTAAGTTTTTGTTCAACAAGAGAGAGGTGCATTTGTATCAAAGAAACATCATTGCTCAAAGAAATCCTGCATTTTAATATTGAATCATTAAAATCTCTTCCGATCCAACTTTTATTTACCTTCTCCAATTGGTACTGAACCGTTGGTAAATCAATCACCTCGCTTTCGCATTGAAAGTTATACATTATGAACACAATGGAGAACAAAATATTTTTCATGTTTATTTGATTTTTGATAGACTTCATTTCTGAATAATTAATTTCCTAATAACGGTTTCATTTGTAGCCACATTAGTAATGTGAACTATGTAAACGCCATTTTCGGCAACAGGTTTCAATTTTAACGAACTGTTATCAGATAATTCGTTTAATATTACTCGACCCTGAATGTCAGTAATAATAATGCTCCATCGCGTGTTGCCGCCACCATTTAATTCTAGGGCGAATTCTCCAGTATTTGGATTCGGATAAATATTTATTTTCTTACTCCAGTCGCTTTCATTTATTCCTACTCCTGAGACAAATACTGTAACTGTATCATAGGTTATTATACCGCATAAATTCTGCTCCACTATGTAAGTTGTATTAACTGTCGGACTCACAAATATTCCTGAAATACTATCTGCTATTAATGTTGTACCGATATACCAATCACAATTTAAATTAGTTATTTCTTGTCCTATAAAAACACTATCCCCGCCTAAAATTGTCATGTCATTTCCTGCATTGGCCGACATTCCTCCAGGAATGCTGTCGATTGGGATAACAGAGACATCATCGATCAAATAATATGTACCGTTATAAGTGCCGGATGGCCATGGATTATAAGGCAGTGTATCTGTTTCAATATCATCTTTAAAATTTCCTATGCTAATAAAGCACTCATTACCCAACGCTGTATAAATTCCTTTTATTTCTACCCAGTTAACGGTGTCGGCTAATATTAAATTGTCAAATTTGCTTATATTATTCGATAAACTGTATACCCCAAAACCAGAAAAAACAAAGCTTGTATCGGTCATAGCAATTGCTAAATTATTGCTTGCATATACACTTCTATTCATAAGATTTACATAAAAAGAAACCATATAACACTCATTACTCAACAAAGTATCAGATAGCTTAACTTGAATATATTCCCTTTGTACCCCCATAAAATAACTTCCTACTATACCAGCATAAGCAATTCCTGTATGAGCATATTGAAATCCTCCCGCTGCAGCAGGAACCCCATAGGTTGGAGTTATTGAACAAGAATTAAAATAATCTGGTGTATTTCCTGCTGCTTGCCAAGGTAGTGCACGTTCAATTTGTCCTATATTATCAGGGCATGTATCATATACTTCGAAACTATAATTAGGAACTAAATTCTGAGCGAATACTTTGCAAGGAAAGAAAATCAATAATAAAACAACACAGCTCTTTCCTACAAAGAAAAGAGCTGTATTGCAATAAGTAATCACAAATTTATTATTTCTGAATAACCAGTTTTTTAACAATGGTTTCATAATTTTTAGTATTGGTAATGTGTACAAAGTAAACACCATTACTGATATCTAACTTAAAATTACTCATTCCATCAGTCAATTGCAAGTTCTGACTATAAACTATTTTGCCGTTTACATCCTTCACAGTAATTTCCATTTTCTCAATCAATAAACCTTTCGGATTAATGAACACTTCTCCTGTAGTTGGATTTGGAAAAATATCGGCATCAAAACTATGTTCAGTTTCTTTTAAAATTAATGCACTTCTGTCTTCCACATTCACACAATTGTCTTCGAAATCTTTGTTTACATCATACACCGCATTGTACATAGCACGTGCCTGATATACAATTGCTCCATCGATAAACGGACAGCCGTTCGCAATTGTATACAACAAAGTGCTGTCATCATTTATCAAACTATCCGTTTGCTGCTTAATGTAGATATTGTAAAAATCTTTGTAATTCATCTCAATGTCTGATTCTAGTGTCAGCGCTGCGATCTTCGACTGTGCGGCAGTAAAATCACTAACAACCATGTCTTCTTCTATCCCCGAGAACTGCTCACGGTACATCGTTTGACTTTGCAAATAAAAATCCTGCAGATCAACAGATGTGCTCATATAACTCGGATCACTCTTCAATAAACGGTAGAGTTGGTTCTTACCAATAATTTTAGTGGCATTGCTATTAACAGTATAAGCAATTTCATCCTTTGCGACTTTTTCCATCGATAAAATCAACCCCGGAGATAATATCGGAGAGTGAGGAATTAAAGGACATGGAAAAGGAGTTGCTAAAGGAGGGGCCGTAGTATTGATCGCACCCGGAAAATTATAATCGAATGGAGCTGCAATATTTGTATTGAACCCTAGTCCGGAAGGATTATAAACTGCAGGTGTTCTTACCCAAAGTGGTGAACCACTTGTTCCATTCCATGCGATTGAACCGTTCATGGTAGCTGTTTTAAAATGCACACCTGATGTCCAGTTTGCTGCAGGTGTCCAGGTGTTATCAGAAGGAGAACCCGGTGCCCCCTGCTGGCCAATCATGCCACTCATATCTAATACGTAAGCATATTTATGACGATCGGTACCCGAATTATTAAATGTATTGTATTTAAATCATTATTGTCCGATAAAAGTACAAAATAGAATTTATATATGCTAATTTATTTGATTATCAGTTAGTTAATTTTATGTTTTTGGGTTTTTATAAAGTAAGCCCACTAAAATAAATCGTATTGTAAGTTTGTTGGTGCTATTTTTTG
>CAMCUO010000074.1 GCA_945879015.1 Chitinophaga pinensis
GAACTTTTGCAGCCCCAACAGCTCTTTTTTTTGATTTTTCCATGTACAAAAAAAGGATATTGAAACCACTTTCAATACCCTTAGTTCAAATTCTTTGCTGTATTGGCTTTCAGCCAATTCTACCAACTATTTTTTGCTATTATACCAAATAAATTAAAGTTTGCAACATGGATTTTTTAATTTGAAATCTGAAATCTGAAATGGTTTTACCCGCCAGCTTTTTTCGCTTTGTAATTCATGTCTGTAAGTAGTTTCAGCACTTTGTCGCGATGATCACCTTGTAATAGAATTTCTAAATTTTTCACACTTCCACCAACTCCACATTTTTGTTTTAGCGTTTTACCTAAATTTTCCAAATCTACCATGTTTCCAATATGTCCGCTAACACGAGTCACTAATTTTCCTCCGCTTATTCTATCGAGGTAAATTTTTAAGTTTTGTTGTTGAGGTGGCAGTGATTGCATAGGAGTATCGTCTTCAGTGTTAAATTGAAAATCTTTGTTAGTGGAAAATACAAATCCGTCCTCGTTATTTTTCTTTGACATTTTGTTTGTCTACTTTTTATTTTTTTAATTGTCTATTTTTTTTAATTGCCTACTGCCAACTGAATAATTGCCAACTTTTTTCAAGGTACAATCACTTTCAAAGATAACGGATTAACCTTTACTCTAATCTCATTTCCAACTTCAATTGGTTCTCCGTCAACATGAGCAATAATGCCTTTTTGTTTTACAATTACTTCCTTAGCTTTAATAATTTCCAAATAAGAAGACTTGTCCAATGATTTAGTAAAGAGCCGATATCCGATTGCAATCGCATTGAAAAACTTAAAATCTTTTAAAATTGCAATATCCATTATTCCATCGGCAATATCAGCAGTAGGAGCAATGTAGGTATTGTTGCCCCATTGTGAGCCATTTGCAAAACTAATTAGATAAGCTTTTTTGATAATGCTTTTCCCATCTATAATCAATTCGAAATCTTGTGCTTTGTATTTTGGTAATTCTCTCGTAATGACTTTTATGTAAGTTGAAAATCCACGTTTCCCAAATTTAGAAAATTCCCATCCAATGTGCGCATCAAATCCAACTCCTGCCACATTTGCAAAAGTTTCCTCATTCATTTGAATAGTATCAATTGTAATTTGTTTGCCCGAATTAATTACCTCCATAGCCTTTTTAAGATTGAGAGGAATGTTTAAATGTCTTGCTAGTCCATTTCCCGACCCCGTTGGAATAATAGCCATTGCGGAAGAAGTATTCACTAATCCTTTTGAAATTTCATTTACGGAGCCATCGCCACCAACTGCAACAACTATGTCAACTTTTCGAGAAGAAGCATCTTTAGATAATTCAATAGCATGTTTTGCTGCTTTTGTATAGGATATCTCATAATCAAAAAGAGAACGATCCAATTGTTCATCAATAAGCTTTTCAATCACTTTTTGGCGCCCGACTCCTGAGATTGGGTTAACGATGAAACAGATGGTTCTTTTTGACATTCTCGTGATAAATAATGGTAATCGTTCTAAAATGGCAAGTAGACAGTTGACAGTATACAATAGACAAGTTTTGATTCGTTCTGTTTGGGTATATCTGCTTACTTTTTTTGTCTATTATCTATTCTTTTATTTTGTCTACTGTCTACTTCCTTTTCTTGTCTATTTTTTTATTGTCTATTTTCTACTACTTTTTTCTTGCCAACCGAACACTAATGCATTTTATTATTAATCAAACTTTGCTGATAAGTCTGGACTATAGCTTTTGTTCTTTGTTCTAATTTTTTTACCAATTCAGTATGTTTGTCTAGTATATTTTGAGTCAATAAGCTATCTTTTGGATAATTATAGAGTTCTTTACCTTTTCCATTAGCAAATGACATCGCATAATTCCCTTCAATAATAAAATAAGAGGCATCGCCACCATTGTAGGCAAAAGAATAATGGTCAGCAGTGGAATCAAAAACACTATTTCCGAAAGAAAAATAGTTGGATGGATAGTTGATATAATCCATAATAGATGGCTGAATATCAATTTGTTGAGTGATTGTTGAGTCCAAACCCTTTAAATTGCTTCCATTCATATAAAATAGAAGTGGAATTGCGTTATTTCCAATTTTATTTTGATAGAACTGATCAGATGTAACTCCCGTATGGTCGGCAACTAGCACAAATAGGGTGTTTTTAAACCAAGGCATTTTTTGTGCTGTTTCAAAAAATCGGCGTAAGGCATAATCGCTATAAGAAATTGATTTTTCTATAGGTAATTTCCCCTCTTTAAATCGATTTTTATGCTTTTGAGGGATAGGGTAAGGATGATGTGAGGATAAAGTGAATAGAGTGGCAAAGAACGGTTCTTTTTTTTGATTGATTGTGTTTGCGGTGTATTGCATAAACTCTTCATCCCAAATTCCCCAATTTCCATCATAATCATTTTCATTATTATATTCGGTTCTACCGTAATAAGAATCAAACTCGGCAACATTTGAATAGCCATCAAAATTCATTGTTCCATTTGTTCCTCCATGAAAAAAGGAAGTTGAGTATCCTTGTTTTTTCAATAAGCCTGCAATGCTAGCTATTTGGTTGCTTCCGTATGGTGAAGTAAGATAAGGCTCATTCATCCACGTTGGGGTACTTGATAAAATAGCTGGAATTCCCTGAATGGAGGTTTTTCCGTTAGAAAAAGCATTTACAAAAGTTAAACTATGCCCAATCAGCGAGTCTAGAAAAGGAGTACAGTCAGAATTTCTTCCATTTATTGCTCCAACATATTCTTTAGAGAAGCTTTCCAATGAGATTACAAAAACGTTTATCTTTTTAAATTCTCCAGTATCACCTTTATGATAAGGGTTGTAAATGCTCAAAAGTTCAGCTTCGTCTTTGAAAAAAACCTTTGCTTCAATAGTCTGCAAATCCAATGTTTTAAGAATACTGAAGGGAGTACTAATAACCAATGGAATGTTCTTTGCTGCAGTGTGTTTTCCTGCATCAACCGAATTAATTGGGATAAGCTGTAATCCTCCACGATAGCCCATTATACATAATCCAATTGCTAAAACATAAACACCTAATTGCTTTAGATAAACATTTCTACTCCAAGTTAAAGGAGCATTTTTATCTAGTTTTCTGTAAAGGTAAAAGGCTAAAAAGCTTAACACTATCCAAATTAAGAACATGTACCAATAGTCCTTAAGGAATAATGGTAATAATCTTCCAAGGTCATTTCCCATTTCTCCATTAAAGAAATTAAAAACGTCTGCAGTAGTACGTTTCATGGTAAATTGGAAGTATATTAAATCAATACAATTGGCCAAAATGGCTGTACTGTTAACTAAAATGAATAAAAACAAAAGTAATTTTCTATAAAAAAGATGTTCTCTAAAGGCTAAGGGCAAAAGGTAAAGAAGTATAAAAATACTATTCGAAAGAATAATAACAGATAAGTCGAAACGCAAACCAGATAAGAGAATTAGAAGGATTTGCCCAAAGGAAATGTCGGAAAAATAGAAGTAATTAAACCAATAAAAAAGGAGTCGGCAAATGGTATAGAGGAATAGTAAAAGCCCTATTTTTTTAAGAAGTGTATAGAAGTTAGCTGCACCAGTTTGCATAGCTGACAAAGCTAGTAAATAAAAGGCATAATCTTTTTTATCGTTTAATTTTTAGCATTTTTTGCGAGACAGAAAACAATTTAATAGGGGGTAAGAAGAAAAATAATTAAAAATAGTTGTATCGTATGAAATATTTAATATATATTTGCCGAAATTTTAATTAAAATCACAAACAAAACAAAATGAAAAAATTATTTACATTAGTTGCCGTAGCAAGTATGTTTACATTCGTTGCTTGCGGACCAAGTGCTGCTGAGTTAGAAGCTAAGGCTAAGGCTACAGCTGATTCAATCACTGCTGTAGAATCTGCAAAAGCTGCTGAAGAAGCTGCTAAAATGCAAGCTACTGCTGATTCAACAGCTGCTGCTGAAGCTATTGCTACTGAAGCTACTAGAATCGCTGATTCTGTTGCTGCTGCAGGTGCAAAAGGAAAAAAGAAATAATATTCTTTTCTCAATCACTTAAAAAAAGAGTTCCGATATATCGGAGCTCTTTTTTTTTGCCTGTATTCGACTCCGCTCAGACTAACAAATCAACTGTCACACTGAGCATTCTGAGTTGAAGCAGACATTATCGAAGTGTTTAGGAAATTGAAGAAATTTTCTGATTTGGCTTCATTCTGTGCTTAAGTTAAAATTTGTTATTTGTATCTTTAACTTCGAATAACATTATTACATTTAAAGAATATTTTATTCTATGCGTCACTTTTTACTAATAGCATTTATTTTTCTTTCGCTTCAAGCATTTTCCCAAAAGATGACCATATCTGGAAATGTTCAGGATACAGCATTGAAAATTCCTATGAAAAATGTAGTAGCAATGGCTGTTCGAATAAAAGATTCGGTTCTTGTTGCTCATACACGAACAAACGAAAAAGGTTTTTTTACACTCGCCAACCTTACAATTGATACCGTTCAAGTAATTGTTTCGGATTCTAAGTTTTCTGAGCAATCGTATTACGTTTTTGGAAGTGCAGCTAACTATGCTTTTGATTTCGGGAAAATTATTTTACCAGCTAAAAGTCAGCAGCTAGGAGAAGTAATTATATACGCATATAAAGATCCCGTTTATTATAAAGGCGATACATTAATTTATACGGCCGATTCCTTTAAAGTCAAGCCAAATGCAACTGTTGAAGATTTATTAAGAAAACTTCCAGGTATTAAAGTTGATGCACAAGGTAAAATTACTTCTCAAGGAAAAGATATAAGTCAGGTTTTAGTGGATGGAGATGAGTTTTTTGGTAGCGATCCAACAGTAGCGACTAAAAACTTAGCTGCTCAAGGAGTTGAATCGGTTCAGGTATACGAAAAAAAGAACGAGAACGCTGGTGATGGTCAAGAGGAAACTACTCAAGTGATGAACTTGAAACTAAAAGAAGACGCTAAGAAAGGATATTTTGGAAAAGTATCAGGAGCAAGTGATTTTCAAAATTTTTATGAAGGCGAACTTTTAGCAAATAAGTTTAAAAAGTCTTTAAAAATTTCAGTGTTCGCTTTAGCTAGTAACACTCCACGTTCCAGCTTTGGTTGGGGAGATATGTACAAATTTGGATTGGATAATGATAACATGCAAACAGATGAAGATGGTGGAATGTTTTGGAATGGGCAAGGGAATGTAAATAAAGGCGTTCCTCAAACATTAAAATCTGGATTTTATTATACTGATAAAATTGGTAAGAAAACCAAATTAGGATTGAATTATACCTATACAAATAATCAATTGGATGCCGTTGGTTCAAGTAGATCGCAATATTTTTTAAGTGATACTACAGGTTATATAACCGATAATTCTAGTAGGAATATTCAGAGAACAGAAGGGCATGCTGTTAGTTTTAAAATAACTCAAACACTCGACTCACTTACAGAACTTGAATTTGAACCTAAAATAAAATTAAATAGCACTAAGCAAGATAATTTTTCTAGCACTAATTTTTTGACGGATGATGATACTTTAACTCGACAGACAAATGTTAGGAATACTAACAACGCTTCAGGTTATGATATTAACACCAATATAAAGTTGAAGCGGAGCTTTAAAAATCGCGACCGTCAATTCAGAATGAATTACAATGTGATTTTGGTAGATAATAAATCAGATGGAATTTTGAAAGCTGATAACACTTATTATAATTCAACAACTCCTACTAGTGATAGTATTATTGACCAAAAGAAGTCGAACACTAGCAAATCACAAAGCCACAATGGTAATATTGTGTACACAGAACCCCTGAGCAAAAAAATAAAATTGGAGTTTGAATACAATTTTAGTTATAACATTAGCAAACAAAGTAAAATTTCTCAAAATTATACCAATGGCGAGTATACTGGTTATGACTCAACATTAACAAATGATTTTGAAAACGTGAAAATGATTAACCGGTTAGGGGTAAAGTTTATTCACGAAACAAAAAAACAAGCTTTCAACTTTGGAGCCCGCGTTAGAAATGTGGATGTTGAAAACACAAATATTATTACAAATCAAGTTTTTACGCAATCGGTAAATAATATCTTGCCTTTCATTGGATATATGTATCGTTTTAGCGAAAATTCGAGGTTCAATATTAAGTATTCTACTTCTTCTGCACAGCCTTCGCTTAACCAATTGCAACCCGTGCCAGACAATAGCAATCCTAATCAAATAAAATTAGGCAATCCTAATTTGGTTCCGACTTTCGTAAATAAATTTGACATTTCGTATAATGTTTATAAACCGATTAGTGGAAAATACTTGTGGATGAGTGGTAATTTTCAAAATACAGATAATGCATTTGCTAATTCTATTGCGTTTGATAGCTTAGGTAGAACAGTTTCTCAGACATTAAATGTAAACGGTAATTACAATGCACGAGCTGGAATTAATGGCGGACTTCCATTTTTTTCTAGAAAACTTCAAGTTTCGCCAAACGTGGGATGTAGTTATAATAGCAATTCAAATTTTATAAACTTACAAAAAAATATTACCTCAACTTTAAGTGCCAATGCGGGTTTAGCTTTTGAAGTAAACTTAGATACCTTGTCTTTTGAATTGGCATATACAATTGATTATAGTGACCCGTCTTCTACTTTAAGTACCGCTTCAAACAAGCCTTATTATTCGCAAAATTTTAATGCAACATTCAGATTTAGATTACCTTTTAAAATTTTCCTTGAAACAGATGCAGCATATGTTATCAATAGCCAAAGAGCAGAAGGATATAATTTGAATTATGTTGTTTGGAACGCAAGTATTAGCAAGTTTTTTCTCAAAAACGAAAATTTAATTCTTTCTGTTAGTGGAAATGATATTTTGAATCAAAATGTTATGAATAACCGAACAGTTCAGGATAACGTAATTATTGATGATAGAACAAGTATAATTTCAAGATATTTTTTATTGAAATTGACGTACAAATTCAATAGCACAAAAACAAAAGACACTGATGACTATTTCTAGATCTGTCGTATTATTTAGCATTGTATTTTTATTAGGAGCTGAAGCTATGGCTCAAATCACTTCAGGAAAAATTGTGTTTGAACGTAAAACAAATTTGTATAAAAAGTTCAAAGACGACAATGTGAAAGAATGGATAAAAGAAACAGATAAAAGTAAAGTGGATTATTTTGAATTATATTTTAATGATTCAATGTCGATGTTTATGCCTCAGGAAAGTGATTTGAAAGAACGCATGAGTTGGGCAACCAGCAAAAATACAACGTACCAGAATTTTAATTCAAAATCAACCCTTTCTATTAAAAGTGTTTGGGGAGAACAATTATACGTTCAAGATTCAATAAAAAAACGTGAATGGAAAATAACAGAAGGTAAACGTGTTATAGGTGGTTACACCTGCCGAAAAGCAATTTGGGAAATGAATGATTCTACCCGTATTTATGTTTGGTATACGGATGATATTGTTCCAAGCGTTGGTCCCGAAAGTTTTTGCGGTTTACCCGGAGCAATATTAGGATTAGCAACCGAAGATGGCGGGGTAATTTATTTTGCAAAAAGTGTCGAAGTCGCAAAACCTACAATTGAACAACTTACTCCGAAAATAGGAAGGAATAAAATTTACGCTACGGCCGAGTTAAAAGTAAAACTCCAAAAAGATTTTGGTAAAAACCCCTGGGGCAAAGCCATGATTAAGGATTTGTTCAGTTGGTAGGTCTACCAGTTTTTCAAAAAATCTCCGTCAACAATAAGTAGTTTTACTCCGTTTTCTGAAACCGAGCGATGAGAACTAAGTTCATCCGATACAACATAGGATTCTCCTTTTGATAATTTCGTTTTTTCTCCAGAGCTAAGTTCTGTTATAAACTCTCCTTCTAAGCAATGAACAGTATGTCCTTTTTTACACCAATGGTCTGCTAAATATCCTTTTGTATATTCTATTAAACGTATTCGGAGTCCGTTAAATTCAATGGTCTGCCAATAAGCTATTCCTGTTTCTCCTTTGTATTCATCTTTTTTTATAGAAGGCCAGTCAATTATCTGGAATGGGATATTGCTCATTTTTTTTTGTATTATTTTCTTAAAATTTTTTCCATCTTCCTCTCCGTAGGCAATTCATCCACTAACTTATCCAACTATCTAGTTTTTTTGGTCAGCGGATTTTCTATTTCTTCACTACGATAACCGCAAATAAATCCTGTGATAAGGCTAGCATTGGAATTTAATTTAGCACGTTTAAAGAATGTTGCAAAACTTACCTTTTCATTAATAAGTTCTTGCAATATTTTGTTGTCAAAGCCAGTTAACTATTCTATCACTTGATGTAATTCTTCTTTTGTCCTGCCTTTCTTCTCTACTTTTGAAATATACTGAGGGTAAACAGAAGCAAAGGTCATTTTAGAAATGCGCTCGTTATGTTTGCTGGAAGTGTTCAAGCCTTGAATTTAGCGTTAAGTTTTAGAGTTATTCACTTTATTCGCCTCATCCATCAAAACACATTTCCCACATGCTTGTTTTTTTTTGATGCTGGAATAAATTCGGTAGCCAACGTAGGTAGTTGCCAATGCTAAAAGAATGTATATGATTAGTTGTTGAATCATACAGCTAAATTACGAAATTTATTCTCCTTTGTGTGTGCTTATTTTTGATAATTTTACACGTGAGTTCTCCGTTTCATCCTTTTTAGCCCTTTCCCTTCGACTACTCTCAGGGTGACGGCTGAGAGAAGATTTCGGAGTGACATAAATTTTAAAAACTGAATGACAACTAACAACCAATTATGATTACTGCAGAAGCACCCATCCGTTTCGATAGAAAAAAATACAAAGACGATACTTTAATTGCTCTATACAAAGGACTATTAAAGCCACGAATGATTGAGGAGAAAATGTTATTACTTCTCCGGCAAGGAAAAATTTCTAAATGGTTTAGTGGAATAGGACAGGAGGCTGGTTCGGTTGGGGCGGCTATGGCTTTAGATAAGGAAGAATATATCTTGCCGATGCATCGTAATTTAGGTGTTTTTACTTCACGTGGAATTCCTCTCAATCGTTTGTTTTGTCAGTTTCAAGGAAAGCCAAGTGGTTTTACTAAAGGTCGTGATCGCTCTTTTCATTTCGGGACTCAGGAATATAAAATTGTTGGAATGATTTCTCATCTCGGTCCGCAATTAGGCTTAGCTGATGGAATAGCTCTTGGAAATATTTTAAAAAATAAGGAGAAAGTTACATTGGTTTATTCAGGTGATGGCGGCGCAAGTGAAGGAGATTTTCATGAATCGTTAAACGTAGCTGCTGTATGGGATTTGCCCGTGATTTTTGCAATTGAGAATAATGGTTATGGTTTATCTACTCCGAGTAACGAGCAATTCAAATGCAAACAATTTATTGATAAAGGAATAGGTTACGGAATGGAAGCTGTACAAGTGGATGGCAACAATGTGTTGGAGGTATACGATACAGTGAAGCGTTTAGCAGAATCTATAAGAAAAAATCCTCGTCCGGTTTTATTGGAACTAATTACTTTCCGTATGCGCGGGCATGAAGAAGCATCAGGAACAAAATATGTTCCGAAAGAGTTGTTGGAAATATGGGGTAAAAAAGACCCACTAAATAATTTTGAAAGATATCTTTTAGAAGAAGGAGTATTGGATGAAAAAATGATAGAGGATTATCGCTCCGAAATTAAAACAGAAATTGAAGAAGGGCTGGAACTTGCTTATTCAGAAACATTGCCACCTCCGAATACAGAAATGGAATTAGCAGATATGTATATGCCTTTTGAATTGAACGAAACAATTCCCTCAGGAAATAAAACAAACAAAAGATACATTGATGCTATTTCTGATGGATTGAGATTGGCAATGCGCAAACATGAAAACTTAGTTTTGATGGGACAAGATATTGCCGATTACGGAGGAGTATTTAAAATTACAGATGGATTTGTGGAAGAGTTCGGAAAAGCAAGAGTAAGAAATACGCCTTTGTGTGAAGCAGCAATTATTGGAACTGGCTTTGGTTTGTCCATCAACGGAATGAAAGCCATGGTAGAAATGCAGTTTGCCGATTTTGTAACAGAAGGATTTAATCAAATTGTAAATAATTTAGCAAAATCGCATTATCGTTGGGGACAAAATGCAGATGTGGTTGTGAGAATGCCGACAGGTGCAGGAGTAGCTGCTGGTCCGTTTCACTCGCAAAGTAATGAAGCATGGTTTTTTCATACACCAGGATTAAAAATTGCATATCCTGCATTTGCAAGCGATGCAAAAGGCTTGTTGTTGACAGCTTTCGAAGACCCAAACCCTGTTATGTTTTTTGAACACAAAGGATTGTATAGAAGTATAACAGAAGATATTTCGGATGATTATTATACAATTCCTTTCGGGAAAGCCCGATTGGTAAGAGAAGGAAGCGATTTAACAATTGTGACTTATGGATTAGGAGTTCATTGGGCAATGGAAATTCTTGACAAACACCCTGAAATAAAAGCAGATTTAATCGACTTAAGAACCTTGGTTCCATTGGATAGAGAAGCGATTATTAATTCTGTAAATAAAACAGGAAAAGCAATTGTCCTTCATGAAGATACGATTACAGGTGGTATTGGTGGTGAGTTGTCATCCATTATAAATGAAAATTGTTTTCAAAATTTGGATGCTCCTGTTGTGCGAGTTGGAAGTTTAGATACACCCGTTCCAATGAATACGGATTTGGAGTGGAACTTTCTTCCAAAAGCTAGATTTGAAGAAGCTTTGAAGATACTTTTTAATTACTAAAATAAGCTTATAATAACAAAGGTCTTGTGAATCCGTTATAAAGGGATAATATGAAAGCTCATGATTTATTTGATAGTGCGCCTGCAATCAGAGTTGAAATTGATGATAAGAAAGGGATAGCCTATACTTGTGCCAATATTTCAAATGTTTATGGGCAAATGTCGCATTACAAGCAAGCATTGGAACACCAAAAAGATATTATTGATAGTATTTTATGCCAGACGAATTCAGCGATCGTTGTTGCCAACAGAAAGTTATATCGATAAAACGTTTAAACGTTTTAATAAAAGCTAATTGCCCTATTTAAGAATGACCAAAAAGGAACGTTTCGAAAAAGTAATAGAGTATTTCAGTATTCATAACCCAATTGCTGAGACCGAATTGAAATATGATAACCCTTATCAATTATTGGTTGCTGTTATTCTCTCTGCCCAGTGTACTGATAAACGTGTGAATATGGTTACTCCAAAATTGTTTCATGCCTTTCCAGTTCCAGAAGTTATGGCAGTTGCCAGCAGCGATGAAGTTTTTCAATATATAAGAAGTATCAGTTATCCTAATAATAAAGCAAAGCATTTAGTCGGTATGGCAAGTATGCTGGTGAATGAGTTTAAAGGAGTTGTTCCTTCTGAGATTGATGAATTGGTGAAAATGCCAGGAGTTGGTCGTAAAACAGCCAATGTAATTGCTTCGGTGGTTTATGATAAACCTGCTATGGCTGTGGATACACATGTGTTCAGAGTATCCAACCGTTTGGGGCTGACCACCAATTCAAAAACGCCTTTAGAAACCGAAAAACAATTAATAAAGTACATCCCCGAAAATAAAGTAGCCGTTGCTCACCATTGGCTAATTCTGCACGGACGCTATGTTTGCATAGCCCGAAATCCCAAATGTGCCGAGTGCGAACTCAAGCAATTTTGTAAATACTTCGAAACCCTTCAAAAGAAAAAATTTAAATAAATCCTGCTAAGTATATTGGTATTGCTAAAAATAAGGCTGTTTATAGGGCTTTGTGGAGGTCTGTCTAAAGATTTAATTCTGCTAAATTTCTTAGCATTTTCATTTTTTTCTTTTTTCTTGTTAATAAATAGCACAACTTTGTCTTATAAATAAGTAGAAATCCATCTAAATTTATAAAAAGAATTTATGAAGAATCACACTACAGGCTTAAAAGCAGGGGATAAGGCTCCGAATTTTGAAGGGAAAGATGAAAGCGGAAAAATAGTTTCTTTGAAAAGTTATGCAGGAAAAAAGTTGGTTTTGTACTTCTATCCGAAAGATAATACTCCAACATGTACAATTGAAGCATGTAATTTAAGAGATAATTACGGAGCATTAAAAAAGAAAGGATACTCTATATTAGGAGTAAGTGCAGATGATGAAACAAAACATTTAAAGTTCATTAATAAGTTTGATTTGCCTTTTCAGCTTTTGGCTGATGTGGATATGAAAGTGATAAAAGCTTATGATGTTTGGGGAAAGAAACAGTTTATGGGAAGAATTTTTGATGGAATAAACAGAACCACATTTGTAATTGACGAAAAAGGAAAAATTGAAAAAGTAATAACGGACGTGAAGAGTAAGAATCATACCGAGCAGATATTAAGCAAATAGGCAATTTGAATAAGTAGGCAGTAGGCAATTAAAAAAAGTAGACAATTATTTCTCCGTCACCCTGAGCGTAGTCGAAGGGAAAGGAACTAGGAAGCTAATTAGCAGTAGACAAGAAAAGAAAAAGTAGACGGTAGACAAAAAATAAAAGAATAGACAATTTAAAAACACAACAAACACAAGCAGTATACTAATAAACCAATGAACCAGTTAACCAATAAACTTAACGCACACATCTCACTAGTGAACGAATGAACAAGTGAACCAGTGAACCAACAACGTAACTATAAAAATCTATATAACCATGAGCAAAGAACCAAAAGAATCAAAGGGCGCGAAAGACGCGAAAGAAGCAGTAAACAAAGAAAAATTAAAAGCATTACAACTTACTATTGATAAGTTAGAAAAAACTTATGGAAAGGGTGCTATCATGAAAATGGGTGATGCTCCTGCTGAAAACATGGAAGTTATTCCGACAGGTTCCTTAGGTGTTGATATCGCATTAGGAATTGGCGGATTACCAAAAGGAAGAGTAATTGAAATATACGGACCAGAATCTTCTGGTAAAACAACTTTAACATTACATGCGATTGCAGAAGTGCAACGTGCCGGAGGAATTGCAGCATTTATAGATGCAGAGCATGCTTTCGATCGAACGTATGCTGAGAAGTTGGGAATTGATACTGAAAACTTATTAATCTCTCAACCAGATAATGGGGAACAAGCATTGGAAATTGCAGAAAACTTAATCCGTTCAGGAGCAATTGATATTATTGTAATCGACTCGGTTGCTGCATTGGTTCCAAGAAGTGAGATTGAAGGAGAAATGGGTGATTCTAAAATGGGATTACACGCTCGTTTAATGTCTCAAGCATTGCGTAAACTTACAGGTACAATTAATAAAACAGGTTGCTGCTGTATTTTCATCAATCAATT
>CAMCUO010000075.1 GCA_945879015.1 Chitinophaga pinensis
TGCTGAGGCTCCAGCTCCATTCACAACTATTTTTACTTTATCAATTTTCTTTTTTGCAACTTCACAAGCATTGAGTAATGCTGCTGCAGAAATAATTGCGGTTCCATGTTGGTCATCGTGCATCAAAGGAATTTTTAATTCCTCTTTCAATCTGCGTTCAATTTCAAAACATTCAGGCGCTTTTATGTCTTCTAAGTTTATTCCTCCAAAAGTGGGAGCAATTGCTTTTACGGTATTTACAAAAAGGTCGACATCGGCCGCATCCACTTCAATATCGAATACATCTATATCTGCGAAAATTTTAAAAAGTAAGCCTTTCCCTTCCATTACAGGCTTTGACGCTAGAGCTCCAATATTTCCCAAGCCTAAAACAGCAGTTCCATTTGAAATTACAGCCACCAAATTACCTTTAGCTGTATATTTATAGGCATCTTCGGGGTTTTTTTCAATCTCTAAACAGGGTTCAGCAACACCTGGTGAGTATGCTAATGAAAGATCTCGCTGTGAACTATGCGGTTTTGTTGGGATTACCTCAATTTTTCCGGGTCTTCCTTGTGAGTGATAATCCAACGCATCTTGCTTTCTTAATTTTGCCATTTTCTAGGTAAATTTTTTGAATTGCGAATATAACAATTTCTCAATAAATACTAGCGGTTTCATTCATTTTGGAGGTATAAAATTGTGTTTTCGACCTCGCCCCAACCCTCTCCTTGAATTAGGAGAGGGAGATGGCGCAATTTTAAACACAAAACTGAAGTGACAATTCTGAAACTTTACATAAAATTGCCTTTTAAATAATAATATTTACTTTAGCGATTCATGAAACCAAAACTAGTTGTATTTACGGGTGCCGGAATAAGTGCTGAGAGCGGGATTAAGACCTTTCGCGACAGTGGTGGATTATGGGAAGAATTCGACATAAATGAGGTGGCTACACCACAAGCTTGGGAAAAAAATCAAACTTTGGTCCTTGATTTTTACAATAAGCGCAGAAAGCAGGTTTTGGAAGCACAACCCAACAAAGCGCATTTTGCTTTAGTCGAATTAGAGCAAAAATATGATGTACAAATAATCACTCAAAATATTGATGATTTACATGAAAGAGCCGGCTCCAAAAAAGTATTGCATTTGCATGGCGAAATCACGAAAAGTCGCAGCACTATTGACCATTCTTTAGTTTACAAAATAGCTGGAGAAGAAATAAAATTGGGAGATAAATGCGAAAAAGGCTCTCAACTTCGTCCTCACATTGTGTGGTTTGGCGAAATGGTTCCAATGATGGATGCCGCTAATATAATTGCTGAAAAAGCGGATATTTTTGTGGTGGTAGGAACCTCCATGGCTGTTTACCCAGCTGCTGGAATTATAGATTATTCTCCACAAGACATTCCTAAATATTTAATCGACCCGAGCGATATAAAAGTAACTGGAATTGCTAACTTGAAAGTTATCAAAGAAAAAGCCAGCATTGGTTTACCCAAGCTGGCTTCAGAACTTTTAAAATAATATTATTTAGAACTTACTACTAATTTTTTAGTTGAAATTGCTTTCCCATCTACTAAAAATGAGTAGAAATAAATTCCTGAATTTAAGTCATCCACATTTATTTTTGCTGTTCCTTTTTTATCAGAAAGAGCAACTTCTTTTACAGCTTTTCCAAGCATATCATAGAATACTATTATTCCACTATTTGAAAATTCGTTGATATCGTATTTTACCGAAACACTCATGTTTGCAGGGTTTGGATAAGCACTTGAAAGTGTTCCTCCAATTTTTTCCATTTCATCAACACCAACTGTAGAATTGTATCTGATAGTAACACCTGTAGAATCAGTAATATTAGCAATGTCATAAAATTGGTAATGAACTGTTCTAGTTATTGTTGCCAATTTAGAGATGAATTCTGCATGAAATCCAAAATCGACATAATGAATTGTATCACCAGGAGCAATTGCCAATGAAAGACTTGACAAATTGGTTGGCCAGTTATAACACAATCCTCCCCAGCAAAAACGTGTTGAATCTGTTGGATCAATTGTATAAATGGTTCTTCTGCATCGGTAAGTATGAGAAACAGAATCAGTATTAGTTACTATTAATTCAGTAATTAAGCTCTGATTCGGCCCAATATTCACATCAAAAATAGTGTTTGAAATATCATTCTCGTTATCATCCATGACATCCAGACTAAATTGTCCGAAACTAAACAAACCGATAGTGATAAAGGCAATTGAAGTAATTATTTTTTTCATTGTAATATGTTTTATTATTAATAGGGATGATTCTGTTTTGTACTATACTCACAAATTTACGATTAGTTTCATATAAATACAAGTATTTTAAATTCATTCTTAGTATTCGAAGGAATTTATACACTCAAAGGCTTTAGTTTACTTTTAACGATGTCAGCAAATTTTTTGTTTTCAATTTTGCTTTCTAGCCACGACATAATATCAAAATAAACTAAGAATTTTTCTTCTAATGGGTCTTTTACAACTGGCTCCAACTCTTTGTGTAATTGTTGGAAAAATGCCATCGATTCTTTTTTAGAATTTACATTTATCAATTTACGAATAGAAGTAAGAATGATTTTTTCGAGCTTATATAATTTTTGTTTACTCGCCAAGAATCTATATGTAGACTTGATTCTATACTCCATGATATCAAATTTGCCTAGTTCGTAATGCAAAACAATTTCCATAATTCTTCCTATGCATTCTAAGTCTTGACGAATATTATAATTCTCTGCAATGTTTGCTCTTACTAACCATTTCAATGCTTGTTTGTACTCTTCAGCAATCATCAACAAGGCTGTTACTTGCCAATAAATAATTTCTTTTAAAAGTTTATCCGAATCTTTATTTTTTTCTAATAAGATTTCTATTTCAGGAATGAGCTGAAGACATTTTTTCATGTTTCCCATCCTGAAATACACATTGAGCTTGGTATTGTATGCTTTTAATAATATATTTAGCTTTTGAACATCACTTTTAGGCTTTAAAATCTCCATTTTGCTGATGTACTCTAAAGCCTCATGGTATTTTCCAATGTTGTAACATTGAATACTGTGACGATACAAAAACTGAGTTGGGAAATTCACATTTGTTTCAATTACTTGAGGATTTAATTCCAACAATGCAATTAGTTTAGAAGAGAATTCGTAGCACTTGTTATGGTCTTCAATGTAATTGTAATAACTAGCATACAATTCAAAATACAATACTTTTGCATTAATAGAAATTGCTTGCTTATCGTTTTTTAGAAGTGGATTTTTTAAAAACCAATCGTAACTTTTTATTTCTCTTTCATTACGCAACACTCCCATTTCCATACGTTGCACATACAATCTGTTTTTTAAACTTTCGAACTCTGCAATGTTTTTAATTTTCATTGCACATTGTTCAATTTCTTCAATTAAATTATCTGAATTGTATTTAATGTCTCCCACATCGTATTGCATACGATAGATACTTTGTTCCATTAAATTTATTTCAGGGATATAAGTCAATTTTTCGTTTGCAATGGCCATTTCCTTTGCTTTTTTCAGCAATTTTTTTGCTTGAGAATGCAAACCTTTATCAACTAAAATCTCAATTCTATTTAATATACTTCGTATTTCGGTGGTAGAATTTTTATGATACGCTTCCAGACTTTCTAGAATCATATCGTATAAATAGTTTTTCGCTACAGCAAATTGATTAATGAATCTTTCCGTTCTAAATTTTTGCAATAGCCTTTTTTCATCGTACTCCTTCTGATTGTCTATTGCATCAAAAATTTTGGTGTAATTATTCTGTTCATTACGTACATGAAAATTAGCATACTTCTTAAAATAGCCCTTTTCCGACTTACTTAAGGATTTTACTAATTTGAATAGATTGTCTGACGTTTTCACAAAAATTCTTTTTAAGAATGACAAATTAAAACCTTTTTATTCCAATTATCTACTAAAATAATAAAAATTTCTTACAAAATAGGCATATCGAATACTAAAAAATACACCTCCAAAAGTATTGTTTTTATTGCAAATAGCACAATATGTGGCATTTCAAATACTAAGATTAAATTTAATTGAACTTGAATTCGCTTAAATCCGAGTCTATTTTTGGTTTATCGAATGAATGAAAAAAGAACGCTATTTGTTTTGTTTGTAATATAATAAAGTGTTATATTCGTTATTCGTGAAACAGAATTCTCAAATTTTATATTAACCTAAATCCCTAATCAAAATGAAAAAAATTTTACAACTTGTTACGGCAGTGACTTTAACATTCTCTGCTGTAGAAAGTAAGGCTCAATTGGCTGATGGAAGCATCGCGCCAGACTGGACACTTACTGACATTGTGGGTACTACTCACAATTTGTATACTTATTTGAATGCAGGTAAAACTGTATACATTGATGTATCTGCTACATGGTGTGGCCCATGTTGGGGATATCACACTGGTGGTGCTTTAGACAACCTTTATACTACTTATGGTCCAGCTGGAACAAATGAAGTAAGAGTGTTTTTTATTGAAGGTGACGGAGCAACAGACATGCTTGATTTAGATGGCACAGATGCAGCTTCTCAAGGAGACTGGATTACTGGAACTTCTTATCCAATTATCAACCCAGCTGCTGCTGCAACAACAACTTTCAATACTAATTATGCAATTGGTTATTTTCCTACCATTTACATGATTTGTCCTGATCGTTCTATTACTGAAGTAGGTCAATTATCAACAGCTGCTTTATATGCTGCAAAATCTGCTTGTTCAGTAGCTTCTGCACCAGTTGATGCTCAAATGATGTTATCAACTTCATTAAATCCTTCTTTAATGTCATGTGATAGTGTTACTCCAACTTTCCGTATTGGTAACGTAGGATTGACTACATTAACTTCTGCTACTATTACTTTAAAAGTAGATGGAGTGACTCAAAAAGTTTTCCCTTGGACAGGTTCATTAGCAACTTATGCTAACACGACATTTACAGGTGTTAAAGTTGGTTCTTTAATCCCGGGATCTCACACAATTACTTGTGAAGTTTCAAATCCAAACGCAACAACTGACCCTACAAGTGCAAACAATTCAACTACTGCAACATTCAATATTTTCCCAGCTGTGGGAGGTGCTCCAGTGGTTCAATCATTCGAAGCTTCTGGAATGCCAGTAGCTTGGAACATCAGCAATGGTGGTGATGCTTTAACTTGGGAAAATGCTACTGTAGGTTATTCTTCTGCAAAAAGCATGAAATTAATGTGGTATAACATTCCTTCTGGAGATATTGATATCGTTACATTAGATCCTATGTCTTTTTCTGGTGCTACAGGTCAATCATTAACTTTCAATGTTGCTCACCGTAGATATACAACTGAATCGGATAACTTACGTGTGGAGGTTTCTACAAATTGTGGAACAACTTGGACATCAGTTTACAATAAGTCTGGTGCAACTTTAGCAACTTTAGCTCCTGCTACTGCAAATTTCGTTCCTACACTTTCAACTGATTGGAGATTAGAAACTGTAAGTTTAAGTACTTATGCAGGTCAACCAAATGTATTGGTTCGTTTCAAAGGAACTTCTGCTTATGGTAACAACCTTTATGTTGACAATATCAACATCACTCAAGTATTGGGTGTTGAAGAATCAAACTTAGTTACTGGAGTAAATGTTTATCCAAATCCAATGGCTAATTATGCTTCTGTTGATTTCAACTTAACTGCTGATAACAACGTTTCTGTTGTTTTAGTAAATACAGTTGGACAATTAGTACAAAGCGAAAACCTTGGTAACATGAGCGCTGGTATCCACACTTATCAAATGGATGCTTCTTCATTAAGCAATGGTTTATATTTCTTAAACATCACTGTAGGAAATAGCACAATCACTAAAAAAGTGGCTATCAACAAATAGTCATCATTAATAAAAAATAAATCAGTTTTGGTATGTTTATTGACATTCAAAACTGATTTATTTTTTTATTAATATTGTAAAACAAAAATATTTTATGAAACAACTAGTTATCGCGACCATCGCTATTGTATTCTTTAACTCTGCAATAGCACAAAGTACATTACCAGCTGCTGATGTAAAAGCATTGGATGGCAAAACAGTAAACACTTCAAAATTTAGTAATGATGGCAAACCCATGGTTATTAGCTTTTGGGCAACTTGGTGTAAGCCTTGTAAAAAAGAATTGGATGCTATTGCAGAAGTTTATGCAGAATGGCAAAAAGAAACAGGAGTAAAACTAATTGCAATCTCAACGGACGATTCTCGTAGTTCAGCTAAAGTTGCAACAGATGTAAAAAGTAAAGGCTGGGAATATGAAGTTTATCAGGACGAGAATCAAGATTTTAAACGTGCAATGAATGTAGGAGATATTCCTCATACATTTGTATTAAATGGCAAAGGCGAAATTGTTTGGCAACACAATGGCTATGCCGATGGAGATGAAGATCATCTTTTTGAAATATTAAAAAAAGTTGCTAAAGGAGAAAAAATAGATTAAAATTTTAGATAGAAAAGCTTGTGAGAAAAAATTGTTTTAGATTGATTAAGTCATCCGTTATTTTTTGCGGATTAATATATAGCAGTTATTCTACTGCACAAATTAACTTACCAAACTTACCCGCTAATATGGGCGATGTGCATGGAAACTTCCAAGCTACCGCACAATATTATCTTCCTGATTCAACTATTGGAGCACCAAACGTTCCTGAAAAAATGTTGATGAATGGTTTTGCAAATATCATTTATACTAAAGGGAAATTTACTGCGGGGATTCGTTACGAATCTTATCTTAATACTTTACAAGGAATCGACCCTCGCTATCAAGGAAACGCTATTCCATATCGCTTTGCTACATATAAATCTGATGCACTGGAAGTGACTGTTGGTAATTTTTACCAGCAATTTGGAAACGGATTAATTTTACGGAGCTATGAAGAACGTGGATTGGGTTTCGATAATGCATTGGATGGTGTACGTTTAAAGTATGAAATTGTAAACGGACTTTATCTTACGGGGCTAGTTGGCAAACAACGTTCTTTTATGATACAAGGTCCAGGCATTGTTCGTGGTTTTGATGGAGAATTACAAATCAATGAAGTTTTCAAAAAATTAGCTGATAAAAAATTACGTTTAACATTGGGCGGAAGTTTTGTAAGTCGTTATCAAAAAGATGAAGATGCAACTTTAGTTCTTCCAGAAAATGTTGGAGCATCCGCAGGAAGATTTGAATTGAACTATGAAGATTTTAGATTGAATGCTGAATACGCATATAAAATTAATGACCCGAATTCTGCAAATTCAGTTGGAAAAATTTATAAACCGGGTGATGGACAAATCATTATGGCAAGCTATGCAAAAAAGGGGCTAGCATTCTCTGCTAATGTTATCAGGGTAGACAATATGAACTTTCGTTCCGACAGAGATGCTATATTAAACAATTTGCTTTTAAACTATACACCAGCCTTAAATAAAAACCATACATATAGTTTGTTAACGTTTTATCCTTACGCTTCACAACCCAACGGAGAATTTGAATTTTCTGGAGAAGTAAATGCAAAGTTGATTAAGAAACCTACATGGAAAATGGACATAACCATAAACTATTCTGGCTCTAATAATTTAGATACAACTCTGTTAAATCCTTCAACGGACAGTACACTGCAAGGATATACAGTAAACTCTTATGGTCCAGGCAAACAAGTTTTCTTCCGAGATTTTTATGTAGAAATAAATCAAAAAATTGGTAAGAAAATTAAAACATCCTTAATGTATTCACACCAAATTTATAATAAAGGTGTGATTCAAAAGCCTGGATTTCCAACAATTCATTCCGACATAATCGTTGCAGATATTTCTTATAGATTAAAAAAAGAAGGAACTGTACGCATTGAAGCACAAGTATTATCAACGAATGATGACCATCAAGATTGGGGACAATTGATGATAGAATACACAGTAAACTCACATTGGTTTGTTGCAGCATTAGATCAATATAATTTTGGAAACGACCATGTAAGTGAACGCTATCATTATCCAAATGCAACTGTTGGTTATAATAAAAATGCAAATCGAATTACTTTGAGTTATGGAAAACAACGTGCTGGAATTTTTTGTGTAGGGGGTATTTGTCGAGTAGTGCCTGCATCCAATGGTATTACATTAACTGTTACAAGTAGTTTTTAAAATATAAAATCATGAAAAAAATATTTTTATTTTCGTTTTGTATTTCTATCATCTTCACTGCATGTGATTTTGTGGGAAATCCATATCCTGAAGTAAATGCGAATTTGGGCGATACAGCAAGTTGTCCTGATGCGACATTTCCAATTGTTACAACTCACATCAAAAAAATATTGCTTGAAGATTATACTGGACATACTTGTGGAAATTGCCCACGAGCAGCAGATACATTAGCTGCAATTGATGCTTTATATCCAGGAAAAATTGTTGGACTTGCAGTACATGTTGGAAGTTTTGCAGCACCTGCTCCTGGATACGCAGGGTCGCCAGCTACAGCATTTTTAGCTGATTATAGAACAGATGTTGGTGATCAGTACGATGCAACTTTCGGAGCTGTGGCGTTTGGGTTGCCAGCAGGAATGTTCAACAGAAAAGATTTTTCTATTGCAGATCATATTAAATTTTATACAGGCTGGAGAGCATTTGCTGCAAGTATTGTTGCAGAACCTTCTGTAGTAGATTTGCAAATAGCTGTTGATTTTGATTTATCAACACGCAAAATTTGTTGCTCTGTTAAGGATTCCTTTTTAACAACTATGAGCGATACCTTAAGAATGGTTGTATTGCTAACTCAAGATAGTATTGTTGACTGGCAGGATAATGTTGGTACTATTACTTCTACCTATGTTCATCGTCATATGCTTCGTGATGCAATTACACCTTCGGGAGCCTGGGGAGAATCACTTATTAGTGGTAGTATTCCAGTTGGAACTACACACATAAAAAAATATGCTTATAATATTCCATCAGGATATAAATATGCAACTTCACCAGAAGTTCCATGCGATGTAAATAAATGTCACATTATAGCTTTTATCTACAAAACCAGTAACTATGAAATTATACAGGTAGAAGAAATTAAATTGATACCTTAAAAAATATTTTTCAATTATTCAAACGCCTGCACAATATGTGTGGGCGTTTGTATTTTAATTAATAACTTTGCTTAAATGCAAAAAATCATTTTCATACTTATTTTTCTACTTGCTTTCAATTCTATAACAGAAGCACAAAATCGTTTTAGACCTGGCTTAAAAGCAGGAATTGCAACTAGTCAAGTGCATGGCGATACCTATACAGGTTTTGATAAATTTGGCTTTGATGGAGGCGCAACTCTTAACGCAAAAATAAATGAGAAGTGGAAAGCACAATTTGAAATTTTATTTGTTCAAAAAGGAAGTAAACATATTGGTGATGTTAACAAGGGCGACTTTAGTTATTATTTGATGGAATTAAATTATGTGGAAGTGCCAATCTTATTTCAATATCAACACAAAAAATTTATTTTTGAAATTGGACCGGGTATTGGTTATTTAATTAGTTCAAAAGAAGCAGATCATAATGGGGGTGTTATAAATGGCATTCCATTTTATACAACTGAAGTAAGTGGAAGCATCGGAATAAATTATCAGATTTATAAAAATTTTGGAATCAATTGGCGTTTTACAAATTCCATTTCACCTATTCGTAAATTTGCTTCAGGAGCAAGTACAGCATCTAATCCAGGACAAAGAAATAACGTATTAGCATTTACTTTAACTTATACATTCGGAAATGCAGAACAACCATAAACATAAAATTGTATTAGCAATAACTGGAGCAAGTGGCGCTATTTATGCAAAAGTGTTATTGCAAAAATTACAAGAACTGCATGAGCAGATTGAAACTGTTGGAATTGTGATGAGCGACAATGCAAAAGATGTTTGGAAATTTGAACTTGGAAATTCTGATTATGAAAAACTTCCTTTTACTATCTATAATAAATCTGATTTCTTCGCTCCCTTTGCATCCGGCTCCGCAAAGTACACTACCATGATTATTTGTCCTTGCTCCATGGGAACACTCGCACGCATTGCAAGCGGAATTTCTAATGATTTAACTACACGTGCTGCTGATGTAGTTTTAAAAGAACGTAGAAAATTAATTTTAGTAACTAGAGATACTCCGCTTAGTTTAATTCATATCAACAATATGAAAACTATAACCGAAGCTGGTGGAATTGTTTGTCCAGCAAGCCCTTCCTTTTACAGTAAACCTCAAACCTTTGAAGAATTAGCAGCAACCGTAATTGATAGAGTGATTGATTTAGCAGGACTTGCGCAAAAGAGCTATCGCTGGAGCGAGAAGTAAGCAACGTAGGCGCTAGGCTCTGCCTAGTGGCCAACCATTAAATTAGACTCTACCTCATTTTTCAATTTATAAATCGCATCTACCACTAAGTAAGCAGAGCTTACTTTCAATTTATGTCACTAGGCAGAGCCTAGCGCCTATTCAATCGGAGTCGAGAACTTTACCGTTTTTTAACAAAACCTTCATCAAAAAGTATTTTTTAAAAAAGTAATTTTGTTCTTGACATTTAGTTTTGAATGTCGTAATTTAGTTCTGGTAAAAAATTAGAGTGGCAACCCCTTAATACAGAGAGTATGTTTGAATTAAGTAAAAATATATTGCAAAAAGTGAGCTTCGATAAAGTCCTTTTTCGCAAAGAGCTTACAAAAGCTATAAAATGGCTTAAACCTGAAGAGAAAGCATTATTAATGATATGGTGCTTAACTACATTCGGACATCAATATAAAGATGTTATTCAGGAAGTGTATAAATCAATGGTAAAGTCTTAAATTCCACTAAATTTTCCGAGTTAATAGTAAATCCTACACTTCGAATACGCTCAGTGTGACGGATTATGAGATCCCGAGCCTATCCCGATCGGAGTCGAAGGATTGCACTGGAAGTTAATACTATTGCTTTGATTAACCGACTGCTTTGACTTTCAACCGGTTCATCAAAGAACGTCATTGCGAGGGACGAAGCAATCTCTCAAGAAAGTGGCAAGATTGCTTCACTCTGCTCGCAATGACGCTCTGTAAACAGATGAAGTCGAAAAAGGTAATCATTTCAGAAATTCCACATTCCTTTTTAATCCTGCAAACTTGGTTCGCTTTACTGCTGAATCTTTAAACACGCGTCTGAAGGTTTCTTCAGTGAGCTCTTCCCAATCTTGTTTTTTCATTCCCAGCAATTCTGCATTGGCTTGAAAGTGTGGTTCTGAATGCGGTTTGGAGAAACTATTCCATGGACAAACATCTTGACAGATATCGCAACCGAATGCCCAATTATTAAATTTTCCTTTTACATCATTAGGAATATTTTCTTTTAATTCAATTGTGAAATACGAAATACATTTACTTCCATCCACAACATAAGGCGCAACAATAGCATCGGTAGGACATTCATCAATACATTTCGTGCACGTTCCACAATAATCTTTTATTGCTCCATCGTATTCTAAATCTAAATCCACAATTAATTCTGCAATAAAATAAAACGAACCGCTGGATTTATTTATGAGATTACTATTTTTTCCTATCCAACCCAAGCCACCTTTTTTTGCCCATGCTTTGTCTAAAACAGGCGCTGAATCTACAAATGCGCGACCATCAACTTCTCCAATACTTTCTTTGATGAATTCTAAAAGTTGATTTAGTTTTTCTTTGATCACCAAATGATAATCTTTTCCGTAAGCATATTTACTTATTTTCGGAGCGGAATCGTCTGCATGTTTTTCGGAAGGATAATAATTCAGCAAAAGTGAAATCACTGATTTTGCACCAGGAACAAGCAATCGAGGGTCTAAACGTTTATCAAAATAATTCTGCATGTAACTCATTTGTCCATGCATATTATTATTCAACCAATTTTCTAATCGGGGAGCTTCTTCTTCTAAAAAATCTGCTTTGGAAATACCAACGTAATCGAAACCGAGACGTTTGGCTTCTGCTTTAATGAGAGTAGTATGTTTGGTGGAGTTCATTTATTTTGTTTTGAATGGCGAAGCATGCTCGCCATCGCGAGTGAAACCTCGCGACTATTTCGTATCAAATAAACTTCCTTTAAATCCGCGAGGGATTTTTCCAAGATGTTTGTATGCTTGATCTGTTGCTTCTCTTCCGCGTGGTGTGCGCACAAGATATCCTTCTTGAATTAAAAAAGGTTCATACACTTCTTCAATTGTTCCAGCTTCTTCTCCAACTGCTGTAGAGATTGTAGTTAAACCAACTGGTCCGCCTTTAAATTTTTCAATCAAAGTAGAAAGAATACGAATATCCATTTCATCCAAACCGTTTTTATCTACATTAAGTGCCGTTAATCCGATATGAGCAATTTCAATATCAATAGAACCATTGCCTTTTATTTGTGCGAAATCTCTGATTCGTCTTAACAAAGCATTCGCAATACGAGGTGTTCCGCGACTTCTACGAGAAATTTCATTTGCTGCTTCTTCGGTAATTGGGACATTTAAAATTCCAGCTGCACGAATAATAATTTTTTTCAGCAATTTAGAATCGTAGTAATTCAAACGGGAATTGAT
>CAMCUO010000076.1 GCA_945879015.1 Chitinophaga pinensis
CTATCAGAAACAGAAATCAAAACTCCCGTTTGATTATTCACGACTTCCTTTACGCCACCAACATTTGTTGCTATTGCAGGAATTCCAAAACTCTGAGCTTCTACGATAGCCATGCCTAAACCTTCGGTATCACTTAAATGCAGAAATAAGTTAACTGGCTCTTTTTGGTAATACGCAATAATACTTTCATTTTTTACATATCCTTTCAACTCATACTCAATAGTAGTTGGAAGCAATGATGCCATTTTTTTAATTTCTTCCATTTTTTCCCCATCACCAAAATGAACCCATTTTACTGGAAAATCAAGCAACATTAAGGTTTGAATAATTTTGTCGATTCGTTTTATTACAATAACATTTGAACAAGAAACAATTGTAAATTTTGAGGTATTATCGAGTCTATTCAGCCCATAATCATATAATCCTGAGTAATTTACTAATAACTTTTCCGAATACAGATTTTTAGGTTTCAGATAATCATATCCGGCTTTAGAAAGTATAAATATCTTAAAAGCATGCTTAAAATTAAAACATCTGAATGGCATATAATGTCCGGGTCTCCGCTCATCAAAAAGATCATATCCATGTAAACGGAACGTTATCTTTTTCACCTTCTTCTCGAGATGCAAAATAGAAAGCAGTAAGGCTCCATCATCCATCCATATCGAATAAAAAATAGTAGTAGAATCTAGTTCTTTAATTTCCTTAATAAAAACTTCTGATAAAATTTTAGCCTGCAAAATCGAGTTAGCATGTGTCCGAAAATGGCTTAGGAAGTATATCCTTTTATCTGACTTTATGACCTCTACAAAACTAATTCGAAAAAGTAAATACGCTTGTAGAAAAAAATTCTTCTTTGGAACAAAACGAGATGTTTTTAAAAGTGACAAATTCAGTTTAACTTTTTGAGGAATTGCTCGTTGTTCACCACTTCCGTTTAAAGGAAACAAAAAAATCTCATCGTAATGTTTACTTAATTCAATCAACTCTTTTCTGACAAACTCTTCTCCTTTACCAAATGGATAAGTTGCTGAAATAATATATATTGATTTTTTTTTCACTGATTAGTGCTTCAAAAAATTTTTACACCATAGCTCTAACCATAATAAACTCCAAATTTTATGCGTATGATTTACTACATTGCTATTATGCTCCTTTAGTATTCGGGATACATACTCGGGATTAAAAAAGCCTCTTTTTTTTATTTGATCACTTGAAAGATGCTCATTTACTAAATTTTTTAATTCATGCTTCAACCAATGTTTAACAGGAATACCAAACCCTTGTTTTTTTCTATTAAAAATATCCTGGTCCACATGTTTTTGAGCCAAAGTTTTTAAAACATACTTTGCTTCGCCATTATTAATCTTATACTCATTTGGCAATTTAAAGGCTAGTTCGGCTAAATTTTTATCCAAAAAAGGACTTCGTACTTCCAATGAACTTTTCATTGAGGCTCTGTCTACTTTGACTAAATAATCATTTAAGAGTCGTGTATCCAATGATGCTAAGAATATTTTGTCTGTTAACCCTTCTTTTTCATATTTTGACCATATTTTTTTCACTTCAGACATAGAAAAAGTGGGGGCCTTTTCTGTAAAATCTTTATTGTAAAGCATACTCATTTCATTAGGCATAAACGCCATTCCTCGTATCAAAGCAATTCCAGATTTTTCGTCTTTGCAAAAGTCATTTAATGCGCCTAAATTTTCTACTTTTACTCCAAATCGATTCTGAACTTTACTTATAATCGTTTTTGTGCTTCTTCGTATCTCACTAGGATTTTTCAGAAGAAAATTTGCGACCTTTTCCATATAAGCATAATTATTATACCCAAACATTTCATCTCCTCCATCACCAGACAAAGCAACTGTAACATGTTTGCGCATTTCCTTACAAACATAATATGTAGGAATAGCACTACTATCAGCAAATGGTTCTCCAAAATAGTCAACCAAATCAAAGATTTCATTTTCAATATCTGGCTTAATAATAATTTCAGTATGATTTGTATTATAACGTTCTGCCAGTTTTTTAGCTAATGGTAATTCATTAAAATCATCTTCAGAGAATCCAACTGTAAACGTTTTAACTTTTTCTTTAGAATTTTGTGCCAAAAGTGCTACAATTAAACCTGAATCAATGCCTCCGCTTAAAAAACAACCAATTGGAACATCTGAAATCGTTCGTTTCAATATTGCACTCGTCAATTTTTGTTCAACTAACTTCTCAGCCTCTTGAAAATTTAAATTTAATTTTGGATTACTTTCTAGTCTCCAGTATTCTTTACTATTCCATTTTCTAGTAGTTAAATCTAGTTCTATAAAGGAAGACTTATAAACTTGAGAGATATTTTTCCAGATCGTTTTGGGTTGAGGAATACTAATTTCTGTTAAATAAAAATCCAATGCCTCATAATCCATTTCAATGTTTGAAATAAACGGAGTTATTGATCTTATATCGGAAGAAAAATAAAGTTGTGAATTTTGAAAGCTGTAATAAAGCGGTTTTTTGCCAAATCGATCACGGCATAGAAATACTTTTTTCTTAATTAAATCGTACAATACGAAAGCAAACATTCCATCAATTTTGCTCAACAATGATTCAATTCCCCATGTTTTATATCCGTATAATAAAACTTCTGTATCGCTTGATGTAGTAAACGACACACCATTTTTTTGCAATTCTATTTTTAATTCTGGGAAATTATATATCTCACCATTAAAAGTAATTACAATAGTATTCTCCCTGTCCAGCATTGGTTGATGACCATTTACAGAAAGATCTATAATACTTAATCTACGATGAGAAAAACCTACATTTTCATTCACCCACATGCCCAAATTATCAGGCCCCCTTTCCTTCATAAACGCACTCATTTTTTCCAAATGAGCCTCACTTACTAGTTCACCGTTTAAATTTACTATTCCAGCAATCCCACACATCTTGATTAATTTTTGCCTAAAATAATTTTGATACTCTTTTTCATTTTTTCGAATTTCGTTAATCCATCTGCTGGTATGAGTATTTTCTGATACACATTAGATCCCTCCATTTTACTGATCGTATCAGAAATTGCAGGAAACAACTGGTATTTATTTAAAATAAGTTCTCTAGCATATCGAATTGCTTCTATATTTTTATCCCAAAGTTTATTCTCAACGGCATGTCTTATTTTATCAAATGCTTCGTCAGGAGCGGAAAGGTCTATTTGTATAAGTGATTCTGGAGGAAAATAATCCGCGATATTGGGACTACCAGAATAAATTGGCATCGTCCAAGAAAGATAGGCATCGACAATTTTTTCAGTAAAGTAATTAGGGCCAATATAGTTTTCAGCAGCAATTGTGTACTTGTATGGATGTATGCCATCGAACTTATCTGCAATTGGATTAAACCCACGTCCAAAAAGATCAAAGTCATACTCTTTCTTTTTCATGTAATCTATAAAATCAAGTCGTACCTTGTGTTGAGGAAAAATATTGTTATTGCTAGTAATCCAACTTACTTTGTTTTTTTTTATTTTTTCATCAAACTTCAAAACGCTAAGTTCATCATATGTTTTTCCAACATGCCATGGCAATGAAGCTTGTGTATTTATAATACTAGAGGAATATTTTTTATCAAATCCACAAATTATTCTGTCAAAAAAAGGAAAATACATTTTAAAATAATTATTCTTCAAATCAGGAGGCTCCTGAATGATTAATAATCGGCCACTCTTACGACACTTTACATGAATATCTTTTCTGGGGTGATTCAAAACCACCACATAATCACATTCACCTGGATTATCAAATGTAAAATTTAAATCGCCCCACTTACCTGAATTATTTGGGGTCTGGCGTAGCAAATCAGGAAAATCATAATTGCGCTGAAGATAAATTAACATGCCAATCTGATTTATTTTATTGATGAGTTAAGCGCAGTGAAGGTTGGGATTAAACTAAGTTTTTTTTCAATTCCAATTATCCTGTTTTCAAGCGACTGCTTTTCACTTTCCAGTTTAGCAACTTTTAATTTCAGAACTGCCACTTCATCTGTTTTTTGTTTTAACTCATCGGTTTTTTTTGCAAGGGCCTGAATCGCAATAAGACTAATTCCATCCACATCAACTGTAGTGATTGTTGTATCACTTTCACCAAAATGAAAAATTCTATAAAAATCCTGAGCCATTGGACCTAAATGCCTAATGGAAGCATCCTGTGTTTTATAATTCCAAGAAGTAACATTTAGTTGAGAAATTTTATTCAAAATTGCCTCCGCATTTTCAGTCTTGAAATATTCTTTTTTATTTTTGTCTGACACACTGGCCCAGCTTCCTCCACCTGGAGCTAAAGCAACTCCTGAAGTTAAAGCAGTATTAGAATAAAAGTTAACTCCTCCAGAAGCACGAACCAAGAATTGGTTATCAGCAGTATTTGTTGTTATACTGCTGGATGAGTAATCAGCAAAAACAAAACTGCCTTTTTTCCCGTTAGTACTTGACCAAAAGCCTAATGCCGTTGAATAGTCACCAGAAGAGACCGTTTCGTATCCTAAAGAAAGTGAATAGGCTCCAGAAGCAGTATTATGATATCCAATTGCTACAGCCGATGAATCTTGAGCGGAGGATGCTCTTCCTATTGAAACACCATAGTGTCCAGTAGAACTACAACCAGTTCCAATAGCTATTGAAGAAACGCCATTGGCATTTGAGCCCTGACAAGCAGCAAATGAGTATTGACCACTTGCGATACATCCAAAACCAAAAGAAGTTGAATAAGCACCAGAAGCTGTTGTATTGCTATTTGCTGCAAACGAGTTGGTGCCAATACTAGCATCATCCCACTGAGAAGCGCTAACAGTTCCAACACGAAAAGCACCTTTTTTAGGATACCATACCATTCTTGTTCCAGCACCAGTTGGAGGAGCTACACCTGTTCCAAACGTACCTTCGGCAACAATTCCATCGTTACCAACAATATGCAATGTTGCTGTGGGAGAGGCTGTTCCTAATCCTACTTTACCGGCAGAACTAATCCTCATTCGTTCAATCGAGTTTGTTTTAAAAACCAAATCTGAACTATTAATCGTTCCAATAAAATTAGTTGCAGCACTAATTCCTGAGTTTCCACTTACATTCCAGTAACTAAAAGTACTAGCAGTATTCATAGCATAAGTTGCGGTGTCACAATAATTAGAATTTCCAGAATTTATTGAATTGGCAGCATTACTAGAAAAAGCAGATGTATCAGAACTATAGGCAAACATTACTGTATCTACTGTTGAAAGTGAGTTAATAGCATACATTGCTGTATCACTTGTAGTAGAATTGTTAGAATTAAATGCATAAGAAGCTGTGTCTGAATCATTATCGGGAGAAGGCATCCACAATGAACCATTCCATTTTAAAACAGATCCAGTTGCTACCCCAATTGTATCTACATCCAACAAATTATCTAATCGCAAAGCTTGGTTAAGCGTTCCTGCTTTTGCTGAATACATTGCATACGGTACTGCCCAAAATTGCACAGTATCAATTGGTGTATAAGAACTACCACCCGTTTCATCCATCGAAATTTTAACAAAATGATTTGCTCCACTCCAATTAATCAGATCAAAAGAAGTCATACTGCCTAAGCTGGTACTAGTTCCTTGACCTATTATGAAATAAAACAAACCATTTGGGTTCGTTGTAACTGAATGCAACTCTTCCCATTCAAGCACGCCTGCTACTGTGGGAGCATAAATACCCATTTTTACAGTAATTGGCTGACTCACAAGAATACTCCCTGAGGAGTTGCGAGCAATACCCTGATAGGTTATTCCCTGAGGAACAGTTTGTGATTTTAAGTTCACAAAACAGATGACAAATAGAAATAGCCACCCAAAACGATTTGCAAATATTATTTTCATTTTATTTCCTAATTTAATACTAAATTTATTTTTTGTCAACGACTAAGCTTTCAATTTTATCTAGTCGATTATTTAGCTCTAAAAAGTCAGTTTCCATTTGAGAAATTTTTCCACTCAAAACATCAATGTCATATACTGCTTCCAATACTCCTACTCTATTATTTACCGCTTTGATTCCAGACAATATTACTCCATCAATATCAACACCTGTTATCATCTTTTTACTTTCACCCAAGTGGAATGCTTTATAAAAATCTTGTGACATTGGTCCAATATGTCTCACATTTTTAGATTGTGATTTATAGCTCCAACTTGTTATTTTTAATTCTTGTATTTTTTTCAATATCTCTTCCTCATTCACAGCAACAAAATTTTCTTTTTTATTCACATCCGAAACACTTGCCCAACTTCCACTACCAGCAGCAACAGAAACACCCATCGTTCTGGCTGAATCACTATAAAATGTAATTCCACCAGAAGCTCTTACAATAAATTGGTTAATTAAAGCCGCTGAAGTAACAACAGGAGAAGAAGCATCGGCATATACAAAAACACCATTCTTTGAGTTAGCAGATCCGTAGTAGCCTATAACATAAGAATCGTTTGCATTTGAAACACAATTTACTCCCAAGGCAACGGATACAGATCCACTAACAACATTATTCCTTCCAATAGCCACACAAGAAGTAGATGAAGATACGTTTCCTCTTCCAATTGTGACTGCTCTTGTTGATGTTGAATAACAACTATCTCCCATGGCAATACTATTTCCACCTGGATAAGCTCCTACACCCATTCCATGAGAGTTATTACCAATAACAAACGAATAATCCACAGCTTCAGAATTATAGCCTGAACAAAATGAGTTTACTCCAGCTTTCGTATTATATCCAACCGCAATGGAATTTGTACCAATGACAGATAAATCCCACTGATTAGAATCCACAGAACCTGCTCTAAATGCACCTTTTCCGGGAAACCAGTACATTCGTGTTCCTGGTCCTGAAACAGAAAGAGAACCAGACCCCAGTGTTCCAATAGACACTACGCCATCATTCCCTTTCAAATTAAAACTTGCAGCGTTTGTTGAATTCCCAATATATAATTTATTGCTCCTTAGGGACGCTCTTTCAATATTATTTGTTCTAATACGAAAGGAAGATGTATCATTCGTTCCAATATATTTTGACATATCTAATGGAGCATTTCCAGTAAGTACCCAAGCAACTGGAGCACCAGCAAATGCATAGCTTGCAGTATCTGCGGCTGCAGCAGAAAATGAATTTATTGAATTTCCTGAGAGCGTAGAATACGAAGAATTTCCTGACTGATATGAAAACAAAACGGTGTCAGGCGTTAACCCATAGGAATAAAACGAAGTGTCTGAATAATTTGAATGTCCTGCGTTATAAGCATACAAAACAGTATCTGAATCATTATCAGTAGATGGTATCCAATAAGCTCCATTCCATTTTAAAAGTTTATTAAACGATATTCCCGCAACATTAACGTCATTAAACTGACTCAAAGAAACATTATTAGAACTCTTCGTTTTAAAAGAATAAAATGAATATGGAACAGAGAACAACTGCGATGTCCCCATATCCGTATAGGTTCCGCCTCCTGTAATATCAATTGATATTTTTAGAAAAAATTGCCCCCCAGACCAATCAATTGTATTAAAAGAACTTGAAGCACCTGCCCCTGTACTAAAGCCAGTCCCTATAATAATCACAACCGCACCATACACATCCGTAACAACAGAATGACCTTCTTGCCACACCAATACTCCAGTAGGAGAATTAGAATAAAAAGAAAAACGGACCAATACGGCTTGACTAGCAATACTATTTCCAGAACTATTTCTTAAAGTAGTTTGATACCGAAATCCTTCAGAAACAGGTTGCGAAAATATATTTCCAATAAGAAAACAAAGAAAAATAAAAGAAAAAATTTTTTTCATTTTTTATATCTTAGATACTTTCAATATTTTAATCCAATTATTATCAAGAGAATACACACGAACAAAATATACACCTGAAGGGAGCGATTCAAAATTAATTTCACATCTATCAGCTCTGTAAAGATTACTCACTTGTTGAGACACCTTCTTTCTTCCTAAAACATCCACAATCTCAACCATTAGATTGTTATACTTTTGTTCACCCAGATCTAAATACAAAATGTTTTTAACAGGATTTGGGTAAACGCTTCCTTCATAATTAGAATCATTGTTACCAATATAAGTTATTATGGATAAATCAGGCTGAATAAATCCTTGAGTAAGAATATTAGATGGTCCAGAATATGTTTCAATAAAAAACTCTCCAATATTTGATTCTAAAATTACACTTCCAGAATTTGCATAACTACCAGAAGTACAAAAAACATGCCTTTGAACTGATTGCGAAAATGCAGTAGTAGAAAAACTAAGAAATAAAATCAGATGAATGTGTATCTTTAATAACATTTACGGATGTTTTATGAATTGTAAATTTACGATTTAAAATTACAAACACAAATAATATCAGCTTGGAATCACCTCTAATCCAACAATATTGACCTCTATTCTAGTTCGCAATACTCTTTCTTCTACCAACAAGCTTATTAAATTTAACTTTTGATAAATAAAGCAGCTGCTTATACAACACCCTCTTAGAAACTATAAAGTAGTCAATATTTTTAAATATGGACATAGGTACCACTTTGAAAAAAAATTTCCCCCAAGCTAGATCAAGAAATTCTTTTAATTCTTTATGTGGATAAAATCTATTCAATTCATTTTTTTGTAATATTTCTTCAACCCAGTCTTTATACTCTCGAATGGAATAGGATAAAGGTACGTCCCCTAAAAAAAACTGAACATGCAAATCTATATTATATTCAGAGGGTTCAATACCTAACTGACTAATCACTTTAGCATACATTTTTCTTTTTCTCTCCAAAATTGTATGTCTATTTTTAACTGTGCTATTATGTTTGAGGATTCTGTAATTATATAAAACTTTGTCCAGATGTGCGAATTCAGTTAGCCCTTTCATTCTAAAAAACAAATCATAATCTTCCATATATGGATGATCATTTGTATAGTGGATATTATTCTTTTTTAAAACCTCTGTTCTATAAATAGAAGGTCCATGAGCTACTCCATTTGAATATATAAGTTTTGCTTTAATTTTATTACGATTCAACTCCATTCTCCAAACTTCATTAATATCTCCAAATAATAAAAAATGGCTTCCACAAACCCCTACTTCAGGATTTTTTTCCATAAAATCATATAGCAATTGAATTCTTTCTGGGACACTAACATCATCTCCGTCCATACGAACATAATATTTAGTTGTAATAAGGTCAATTCCAATATTCAAAGCATCCACAATTCCAGAATTAGACTCTTTTATAACCAGTTTAATTCTTGGATCGTTATAACTATTAATAATATCTATACTACTATCAGTAGAGCCATCATCAATAATTAACAAAATAATATCTTTATAGGTTTGGTTTAATATGGAGTCAATGGCCTCCTTTAAAAAAGCCTCATTGTTGTAATTGGGCATTAAAACCGTAACAGTAGTATCCATGAATTTTTTTCTTAAGAGAAGGCGCGAAAGGCAATCTCATAAAATATTAGTTTATTTTACAAATCAAAATCTTTATACAGCTTTCCATTCGGGAACAAGATAAATAAAGCCTCCGTTTAATGATAATTTTCTTTTTACTAACAGAGATCCTTCCAATACTACAAATTCAAAACATGGAATTATTTTATCATAACAATTAGCCCAATCAAATGTTCCTATTGTGATTCCAACCTTGTAAGTATCAGGATAAAAATTAATTTTAGGGAAGGTTATCTCAAAACATTTTTCGCCAGTAAAAGCATCAAATATAAAATCTGCATCAGCATTTTCTACATTGGCTATTTTTGATTCGTCATATCTATAGAAATGAAGAGCTATTTTAATGTCTCTCGTTGCTTCTTTTGAATTTAAAAACAATTTGATTTTAAGATCATCGCCAATCAGAAACTGACTGGTTAATTGATCCTTATTAAACAATTGGATTTTGGAAACTTTTATGCTTCCATTACCTGACCTTCCTATTACATTTGTAAAATCAATTTCCGCATCTTTACTTGAAACCGATTTTGTCAAATACTGTTTGATGGCCTCCTGCACTCCTCCATCATAAGATACACTACCATTTTCAAAAAAAATTCCTCTAGTACAAAGCTGGGTAACGGCTTGCATATTATGGGAAACAAACAAAATGGTTCTACCTGACTTACTTACTTCACTCATTTTCCCTAAACACTTATTTTGAAAATCAACATCTCCTACTGCAAGTACTTCATCAACAATAAGTATTTCGGGATCTAAATGTGCAGCAACAGCGAAGGCAAGACGAACATACATACCTGAGGAATACCTTTTAACTGGTGTATCAATAAATTTTTCAACTCCAGAAAAATCTACAATTTCGTCAAATTTATTTTTTATCTCCGACCTTTTCATTCCTAAAATTGCTCCATTTAGAAAAATATTATCCCTTCCAGTCAGATCGGGATTAAAACCAGTACCAACTTCTAACAAGCTCGCTATTCTTCCTCTGACTTTAAACAAACCACTGGTAGGGGTTGTTACTCTTGAAAGTATTTTTAGCAAAGTAGATTTCCCAGCTCCGTTTCTTCCAATAATCCCCACTACTTCTCCTTCATTAACTTCAAACGAAACATCAGATAAAGCCTTATGGTACTCGGATAGTTTTTTTATTTCCTGTAGTTGGTCAATTCGTAAATTAGGGTTATCCTTTCCTTTAATTTTTGCCCACCAAGCATTTATATCTCTTGAAATCGTCCCAGAGCCTACTTCCCCGAGTCGGTATTCTTTACTTAAATTCTCTATTTTGATTACTTTTTTCACTGACGAATATTAAACCGTATCCATAAAAGACTTTTCAACCCTACTGAACATAATTATTCCTACACATATAACAACAATCATAAAAACAAAACTATACAACAGATAATACCAATGCAATTCACCTGAGCCTGTAAACGCATAACGAAAAGTTTCTATTACAGAAGTCAAGGGATTTAATAAAACAATCAGCTTTTTTTTGCCTTCGAGAAGAGACAAAGGGTAAATTACTGGAGTAGCGAACATTAATAATTGTACACCAAATGAAACTAAGAAACGTAAATCTCGATACTTCGTTGTAATGGAAGAAATAATTATTCCAATCCCAAAACCAATGCCTGCAATAATTAATATAAGTAACGGGAATAAAAAAATATAGGAATTAGGATGAATAGAATCACTTTTATTGTAATAGAAAAGGAGAATTACAATAAATAATGAAAATTGGATACAAAATGTAATAAAACTACTGAAAATAACAGAAAGGGGCACTGTTAAACGGGGGAAATAGACTTTACCAAAAACGCTTGCATTTGAAATAAACGTATTTGATGTTTTATTTAAACATTCAGAAAAATAGTTCCACAAAGTAACACCTGACAAGTAAAAAACTAGCTTGGGGAGTTCACCAGTGGGTATATTCGCAATTTTTCCAAATATAATTGAATACGTTATCGCAGTTAATATGGGCTGAATAATATACCATAAAGGTCCTAAAATTGTTTGCTTATAAACAGAAACAAAATCACGTTTAACAAAAAGAAATATTAAATCCCTATACTGCCATAAATCTTTCAAATTTATATCAAACCAACTTGTTTTAGGCTTTACAACAAGTGTCCACTCTTCTTCTACTGACTTATGCATTTGCAGCATTTTCACTAATTATACAACCAGACTTTATTTTGAGGATTTACCATAACCGTAACTACCCTTATTACCATAGCCATAACCATAACCATAACCATAATTATAATTATAATTATAACCATAATTATAATAGTATTTTGAACGTTTACGTTTTACACCATTTAAAATAAACCCAAAGTTTGCAACTTTATTTTTCTCTATTATTTCCTGAGCGATGTCAACAACTTCTTTTTTAGCGTATTTAGCATTTAAAACAAACAAAGAAATATCAGAACTTTTCATAATTACAAGAGCATCTGTAATCAATCCAACCGGAGGAGTATCTACAATAACGTAATCGAAATTTTTACGACCATAATCAAATATTTCTCTTAAATTTTTACTTAAAATAATTTCTGATGCATTAGGAGGTGTTGGTCCAGAAAGTATTACTGATAAATTCTCTATTTCGGTAG